>JBGTKR010000035.1:0-11629 GCA_041744535.1 Pyrinomonadaceae bacterium | reverse complement strand
TGAGTATGCACGCTTCGGCAAACGTCGGCAATGAAGGCGACGTGGCGATCTTTTTCGGGCTTTCGGGAACGGGAAAAACGACGCTTTCCGCCGACCCTGAACGGGCTTTGATCGGCGACGACGAACACGGCTGGTCGGATGACGGCGTTTTTAATTACGAAGGCGGCTGTTACGCAAAAGTTATAAAACTCGACCCCGAAGCCGAACCCGATATTTACAAAACGACGCAGATGCGTGAAACGGTTTTGGAAAATGTTATTTATGACAAAGAAACGGGCAAATTGGATTTGGACGATGCAAGCAAAACCGAAAACACACGGGCTTCATATCCGCTCGAATCAATCAATAACATCGTTCCCGAAGGACACGCCGGAAATGCTCAAAACGTAATTATGCTGACGGCGGACGCATTCGGAGTTTTGCCGCCGGTTTCAAAATTGACACGCGAACAGGCGATGTATCATTTTATTTCCGGCTACACGGCAAAAGTCGCCGGAACGGAAAAAGGCGTTACCGAACCGACGGCGACATTTTCCGCCTGTTTCGGATCTCCGTTTATGCCTCTGCATCCGTCGGATTATGCCGAACTGCTTGCCGAAAAAATGGAAAAACACGGCACGAATTGCTGGCTCGTCAACACGGGTTGGTCGGGCGGTGCTTACGGCACGGGCAAACGTATGTCAATCAAACATACCCGTGCGATGATTCGTGCGATCTTAAACGGTGAACTTGCCAAAGCGGAATTTGAACCGCATCCCGTCTTCGGCGTTCTCGTTCCAAAATCGTGTCCCGATGTTCCGAGCGAAATCCTGAATCCGAGAAACACTTGGGAAGACAAGGAAGCCTACGACAAAAAAGCCAAACACTTGGCAAATTTATTTAACGAAAACTTCAAGAAATTTGAAGACGGCGTTTCCGATGCGGTAAAAAATGCCGCACCGAAGGCGGAATAATTTAAAAAATTTTTAGTAAATTTTAGGCGATTCGAAAATGGATCGCCTTTATTTGCATAATAAATCCATTAAGATTTTAACATCTGATATAATTTAACTATGAATTACAAAAATATCATCACAATCGAATCGGACAAACGAAGCGGAAAACCTTGTATTCGCGGGATGAGAATAACCGTTCAGGATGTTCTGGAATATCTTGCAGGCGGGATGTCGGAAGCTGAGATTTTGGAAGAATTTCCCGATTTAACAAGCGAAGATATTCGTGCTTGTCTGGCTTATGCAGCTGATCGTGAACGTAAATTAGCTACTATTTCCGATTATGAAATTGCTGTTTGACCAAAATCTTTCACATCGCTTGCCGCATATTTTGAGAGATATTTTCCCCGAAAGCATTCATATCCGCGAAATCGGATTTATCGAAGCAACGGATACGGTAATTTGGGAATATGCAAAGGAGTATGGTTTTACAATCGTTTCAAAAGATTCTGACTTTCAGCAACGCAGTTTGTTTTACGGTCAACCGCCAAAAGTTGTCTGGTTAAAAGTTGGCAATTGTCCGGTTAAAATTATCGAAGACTTACTACGAAAGCATTCTATTTCAATTTATACGTTTGAGTTAGATGAAAATAGTTCTTACTTAACACTCCCATAAATTATTTTGCATAAAATTTTGACAATCCGAATCATTTTTTGTAATCTAAATATGCAGGAGGTGATAGATATGACAGAAAGTTCAATCGAAACGCCGCCGGATCATTTTAGCCGATGAGAATTCGGCAAAACCGGAGAGGCTTAAAATAAACATATTCGGGGAGAGGTTGATAGCCGAAGGTTAAAAAACTGATAAAATGTCGGTGGAATAAAGTTTTACAACTCATTCCGATAATTTAAGTTACGACCAAAGAAGTTATCCGACCAAATCCAATCAAATTTTTTAATATAGACAGGCGACTCGCAAATGAGTCGTCTTTTTTGTTTTGGTAGAATATGAACAAGAAATTACTGAAAAAGAAAAGAAAAAAACTGAGGGAAAAGCTGAATCGAAAAGTTGTCGGCTATCACGTTTACCGTTCGGAAAATGAGAATCTGCCGTTTGTGTTCTGGGCGAGAATGACCGATGAACCGATTCCCGAAGGCGGTTTTGACGATCCGGCGGCGGAACTCGGCAAAAGATATTTTTATAAACTCACGCAGGTTTTTGAAGACGGCGAAGAAAGCCAGCCAATTACGCCGCAGAGCAGTTTTACGGATCACGCGGGAAATAGATTTGAACAAAACCCTTTGCAGGATTTTGTCGGTTACAATATGTATCGCTCGGCGGATGAAAATGTTCCGCTCGATCAATGGGAGCGGCGAAATGATAAACCGATTCCGACGACTGAGTATAAAGATGAAGGCGTGAAACCGGGCGAAGTTTATTTTTATTATGTGCGGGCGGTTGATTCAAAAGGACAAGAATCCGCACCCGGAGAGATTATGCGGGTTATCAGAAAATGAATCCGAAATGCCCGAATTTGCGAATACATACTTCAAGCAAAACAAGGAGGAAAATTTATGTTAAAAAAAGCACTATTTGTAAAATTACACGCTAAAGAAGGAAAGGAACAGGAACTCGAAGATTTTTTGATGCAGGGTTATGAAATGTCAAAAGACGAGGAAAAAACCATCACCTGGCACGCACTTAAATTCGATGATTCGACATTCGGAATTTTCGATACATTTGAAGATGAAGAAGGTCAAAATGCACATTTGAATGGTGATATTGCGGCGGCTTTGATGTCGAAAAAAGATGAATTACTTGCACAAGACCCGAAGATCGAAAAGATTGATCTGTTGGCTGTCAAAAGATAGTTTGCTTGGCAGAATAAATTTTAGAAAAGACGATTCAATTTGAACCGTCTTTTCTATTTGCAGTTTAATGCGTATGAATTCTCATAGTTTTGGGTCGTTTATTAAAACTCAAAACATTTTTATCAAAACCCCGAACCGCTAAAGTCGGATTCAGATCATTTTTAATAACGGCATAATTTTTCATTTCCAGTTTAGCCTTCGCCATAAACGCTTCGACATCCTCGAGTTTTCGCGGCAAATCTTTGGTCATCCATTCAACGCCGGTTTTCGTAATCAGCATATCGTCCTCGATGCGGACACCTATGTTTTTATATTTTTCAAAAACGGGTTTAACTTTGGCGATAAACGCTTTATTTTCGGGCGTGTCGTCCAGATAATCGAGAGCATCTTCGCGGATGTAAATTCCGGGTTCATTGGTCGTCATCATACCTTCGAGCAAGGGCGTTCCGGCGTTTCCGACATCGTGAACATTCATCCCGATCCAATGTCCCCAGCCGTGCATATACCACAGACGATATTGATTCGAGTTTTTTTCCGTAATCAAACCGAGTTTATAAAGCCCGTCAATAATCACCTGCCGTGCGGCAAAACTCGCTTCGCCGACGGTTGCACCGGGTTTTAATTTAGCGGCGGCGGCTTCCTGTGCGTCATAGACGATCTTGTATATGTCGGCTTGTTCCTTTGTAAATTTACCGCTGACGGGAAAAGTCCGCGTAATATCCGCCGTGTAATGATCGTATTCCGCACCGACATCCATCAGCATCAGATCGCCTTTATTTACCTTCCCTTGCGACTCGACATAATGAAGCGTCGTCGCATTCGCACCGCAGCCGACGATTGACGGATAACCCCAGAAATCGGCATTTCTGCGGCGAAAAGTGTATTCGACCTCCGCCTGAACTTCATATTCCCAATCCGCCTTGTCAATCATTCCCATCGCCCGCATAATTCCTTCGTTTGTAATAGCAATGGCGTGCCGCATCAATTTTATTTCATAAGGAGATTTTACAAGACGCAATTTCGCAAAAATCGGAATTGCATTTCTAACGTCAAATTCCTGCAAGGAATCCGCAAACTCGTTTTCATTCGGAAATTCCCGATTATTTCCCTGCAAAATATACAGATTTTTCGGAACAAACAAATTTGAAAAACTCTCATCTTCGGTGGTAAACGCCTTTTTGTTTTTGACCGCTTCCAGAAAACCCTTGAAAACCCGCGTATCAACAATCGTATTTATTCCCGAAAGCCGCGTCGCATCTTCATTTGAATACATACGCCCGTTCCATGTTTCAAGCTGCGGATTTCGTTTCGGTAAAAAAAGGATTTCCTTGACATCACCGCCGTTTTTCATCATCACGAACATCACACCGTTCTGCTTGAGTGCGGTCAGATAATAGAGATTATTCTCCTGCCGATAGACATAATCCACATCATTCGTATAAAGTTTTGAATCGGCACTAAACATAATCAGCATACTGTTGTCAACCATCGCGTCCGCCACTTGTTTGCGGCGTTTTGCCAGTTCGGTTTGTCTTTCCGCATCGGTAAATTCCGGTGCGGGCGGTGCGATTTTTATTACTTTATTCGGATCATTTTCCGCTGAATTGCCCGCAAACATCTGCGTTGCAAAAATATTGCTGAAAACTATGCTGATAATCAATGCAAAATATCTGACTCTTAAATTCATTATTAAACCTCGTATTTAATACTATAACTTTTTACTTTCTCTAACCCAATCACGAACCTTCCTGACCCAAGCCGTGCTTTTTAGGTTTCTGCTTTCGTGCAAAAATCTTGTTACGTCCTCATTTTTCAAGATCGGCAGACAGATGCTATTTTCCGTTTCAAGATAAACGCGGTCAACGAGCGTATAAAATCTGACCTCATCCTCATCACAACGCCAGACTTCCTTCACGCCAAACGCCGCAAATATCGGTATTCTGGGAATCGAAGAACTCGTGCGGTTGATCTCAATAACCAAATCGGGCGGCGGGTCATTTTCAAAATCCAAGTCCGTTTTCCCTTCAATCAAACTTACTGATTCAATATAAAAACTGGAATCGGGTTCAAAACCCTTTCGAGAACTTTCTTTGGAAAAAGTTGTCGAACCGCTGTTTATAAAGTCTATTTCCAACTCCCACAAAATATTTTCGGCTAATCTTGCAAGAGTTCTGTTATCAATTTCGTGTTTTGAAGAATTTGGCATTTCAATTTCTAAGATTCCACTGTCAAAGGTAAGTTTCGGACTTGGCATATTCCAGTATTTTTTTACCAAAGATTCATACATTACCCAACTCACACCGTAAAGCACTTCGGTTTCGGTTAATTCCTTTTTTACTAAATCAATTACTGCCGACATATATTTAAACCTTTATTTCTAAGAAGCTGTGTTCAAACTCTAAATAATCGCTGAAGGCGATAAATTTGCTGGCGGCGGGTAGAGTGTAACAAAGTGAAACGACACCCGCCGTAGATCGAAAACAAATTGTCGCTCGCTGAAAGTGAGCTATTACACCTGCGACAGATGCGACACTTACAGCGTCGGAATACTTTGAATAACTCACGTCGGGTAAGCCAAAGGCTCAACCCGACGCTATCGAAAATTTCGCTTTCAGCGAACAGAAATGAGTTTGAACATAGACTCTAAATTAGAATTTACTTTTCTTTCTCAAATTCTATATCTTCTGATGCAATATTGCCAAAAAAATCTGCCGCCAAAACCCGCAGAATATAATTCCCTGCTTTTAATTTACTTACATCAAAGAAATTTTCCCGCATTGTTCCGGCGGAAACTTCATTTGTAGCAATATAATTAAATATCGTTTCGCCCGTCGCACCCGATTGACTTCCCTCTGCATAAACGAGTTTTACCGCTTCATTTTCCGGCAATTTGTCAAAAATTATGTTCCATTTCGGTTCTTGAAAATCCGCCGCAGGTTTTTCATCTTCGTCAAAAAGCTGATAACCAACCTTATATAATCCTAATTTTCGACGCTCCGAGTTTCCATTCATCTGGTCAAAGGCACGAACAACTATGCGGATTTTGCCTTCGAGTTTAAAATATTTTGATTCTTTTTCCGCTTTGATCTCGTTCCAATTCTTATCAAATAATGATACATTCTCGATATTAGGTTTTCTCGAATCCTCAATCCCCGGCAGAATCAAAGCATTCAGAGCGTTTAATTCCTGTCCGATTCGTCCGGCAACCAGATGAACGTGGTTGAACTTGTTCAAAGTTCCGATTGCATCTCCGGCTTTAAACTTTGTCCCGCGGGGAATCCGCACGCCTTTCGGTTTTCGGTTTTCCTTTTCTTTTTTTTCATTTTTTTTCTCGCTGGTTTCTTTTTCTTCTTTTTTGTTTTTCTTTTCTAAATTTTCATCTTCTTCTGGGTCATTTTTGTCTTCATCAAATAAAAATTGAAATCTGTCGTCGTCAAACGGAATTTGCTCCGCGTCGCGTCCCAAACGTATGTGTATGTAACCGAGCGTCGGCATACGAATTAATTCGCGTAGCGTTTCAAAATTCTGCACCGCATTCGGACGCAGGACTTTTTCGTCGCGGATAAATCTTGCTTTTTCGCCGTAAGCACCCGTAATATCCAAACCGTTATGAAACCGAGCCTGTGAGTTTTCATCTTTTTCTATTTTTCCGCGTATTTCTCCCATCGTTCCGGCGATTTCCCGCGTTTTTTCCGGCGGATCATAAGTCCAACGCGGTTCGGATATTTTGCGAAACTCCGCCGCCGTCATCTGTGATCTTTCAAATTCTTCAGCCGAAACCTGTTTGCCGACCTCCGAATCCGTAAAAACCCTGACGAGTTGATTGTCCGAATCCGCCACGAATAAATTTCCGGCATCGTCCACAGCTAAACCGCTCGGACGGCTGAATTTTGAATTTAACGGAGCGGCATCGAGAAAACCCTGTTCGTGAGCGGAAATTGTTTCAACCATAGGAAAAAACCTACGCCCGATGACGCGGATCGCATTTCCGTCGGCGATATAAACCGCCCCGCTTTTATCAACCGTCAAAGCCGTCGGATTGACAAATTCGGCATTACTTAAAAGTCCGTCAACCGAATTTTGGTTTCCGTTTCCCGTCAGAGTCCAAGCCCTGCAATCCTGTTCGACGACGACGCGGATTCTTTTGTTTTCGGAATCCGCCACTAAAATTCGTCCGTCCGCTAAGATTGCCAAACCCGTGGGCGTGTCGAATTCTGCATCGAAACCGTCGGCAAATCCCTGTTCGCCGCCCGCAAGCGTGATGACCTCACCGTTTTCGATCAGGCGGATTTTATCGTTGTATGTGTCGGCAACATAGATTTTACCGCCGGAAACCGCAACTCCGACGGGAGCGTTAAAAAGTGCCTTTTCAGCATCGCCGTCGCGGAAACCTTTTTTGTTTTCAACTCCCGCGATCAATTCCACTTTGCCGTCCTTCAAAATTTTTTTGATCGTATGACTTTCCGAATCCGCCACGATCAGATCGCCGTTCTGATCAAAAACTATCTGCGAAGGCGTGTCGAGTTTATTGGTAAAAACCCCGAGTTTTCCGTCTTCTGAAATTCGCCAAACACCGCCCTTTTCGCCGTCGGCAACGTAAATTTCATTATCTTTAACGGCAATCCCGAAAGGTTCGCCGATCTTTTTATTCAATCCCGCGATTGTCCGAACTTGCGTAAAGTTTCGGACTTCCCTTTTTTCAATCTTTTTGCAGGAAGCGAAAAAAAGAAGACAGATAATCAATAGAATTTTAAGTTTAAGCATTGGTTGATTTTTAAAGCCTTGAAACAAAAAACGACTTTCTTCAGATATTTTGATATTATTACTTGCAAGCGAAAAATTAAAAGTTAAACTTTCAAAAAAATTTAAAGGAGAAACGAAACAAATGTTTTCATTAGAAGATTTATTAGGTTCGCAACACGGAAATCAGGCGGTTGAACAGATCAGCCGAAATCTGGGTGCGGATCAAACGGCTGTTAATTCGGCGATTCAGATGGCTTTACCGACGATTTTAAGCGGTTTGGCAAATAATGTTCAATCGCCGCAAGGTGCGGAAAATCTGGACAATGCTTTGCAAAAAGACCACGACGGAAGTTTGCTCAATAGTTTGAACGACTTCCTTCAGGGCGGCGTTCCCGCTCCGCAGCAGGCATCCCGGCAAACCAACGGTGCGGGCATTCTGGAACATATTTTAGGCGGCAAACAGACGGCTGCGGCAAAGGAGATCAGCGAAAAGTCCGGTCTGAATATAGGACAGGTTGCCAGCCTTTTAATTACTTTAGCACCAATCGTAATGTCATTTCTCGGCAAGAAAAAACAACAGGAAAATCTCGATTCGGGCGGACTTTCCGACCTGATTCTCGGTCAGAAACAAAAAATGCAGTCAAGCGGAAATCCGATGTTTGATATGGCTTCCAAAATGCTCGATAAAGACGGCGACGGAAGTGCGATGGACGATCTGGCATCAATGGCGGCAGGATATTTTATGAAATAACCAGATCGGTAAAGCATTCTAAATTTAATGATTTAAGCAAAAATCAGCGGTAAAATAATTGATATTTGACAGCGGATAACGGATAATTTGAAAAACATTTTATTCGTTATCCTTTTTAATTTTATTGACAAACCCCTGAAAGTCTATAAAAATAGAAACTATTCAATTTTTGCATAAAAATAATAACAGCAAAAACAAAAGAATGTTTATCTGATCCCGTGAATAATTTTGACAATCTGGAACAGTTACAGAACAAATAATTTAGGAGTATTAAAATGAAACGAACTTTACCAAATCTTTTTTCAATGTTAATTATTTCCCTATTTCTTGTTGTGTCGGCATCGGCACAGGTTGCCGGAGACGTAAAAGGCGATCAAGGAACAAAAGTTATCAAGATCGGGATTCTGACACCGAGCGTAAAATTAACCGAAGCAACGGGAGAAGTTTCGCCCGAAGACGCTCTGCGAAATACTTACGCCGTGCTTTTAAAGTCCGATCTATTCGAGTTCGTGCCGATTGAAGCAAGATTGACTTCTCTGGCTCTCGAAGAAGCCGCTAAAAATGAATGCGATTATCTTTTGGATGTCAGCTTAATTCAGGAACAACAGAAAAAAGGCGGCGGCGGATTATTTGGAAAGATCATCAGGGATACGGCGAGAAGTGCGACTTGGGAAACGGCAAATTCAGTTCCATACGGCGGAAGCACCGGCGGCAGAATCGCCCGCACAACCGCTCGCTCAACCATTATTAACACCGGCTACACAATGTCCAATATGTCCGTTAAGGTCGAAAAAAACGATAAGTTGACGCTCGACTATAAACTTTCAACCGCCAGAGGCGAAAAACTTTTGGAAAACAAAATTGAAGAAAAAGCCGGAAAAGATACGGACGGTCTGCTGATGAATATGCTGGAGAAATCGGGCGAAGACCTTGTTCAATTTCTCAGAAAAGATACGGGAAATTCAAAAGTAGATCAATAAATTATTTTCTAATTCGATCAACCTTAGCCGAAATGCGGAAAATATAAGCATTTCGGCTTTCTTTTGTGCGTTTTTATCCATTAAAATCAAATTAAATTCTCAGCAGAACCTTTTTTTAATTATATCCGCTGATCTTTAAGATATTTCCGATAGCCGATCCGCGTGAAACAGCAATTGTTTTGCCGTCGGGTGAAAGACTCATATTTGATATTCTCTGGTCTTGAAAGTTTGTGATTCTTTCAGTTTCGAGTGTTTCGGGCGAAATCGTCCAAATGTTATTAAAACTTTCGCCGCCGTCAACAAAGTAGATTTTCCTTCCGTCCGGCATCCAATCGAAAAGGTCAACCGGTTCGATCTTTAGGTCTTTGTATTCCGGTAGTTTGTCCGTATTAAAAACAACGTGCATCCAAGTGTCTTTTTTCTTATCCCGATCATCGTAAAAATAGGCGGAAAAGATATTAGGTCGGGTTGGTGAAAAGTGGACTCTGCCGGGAGTTTCCTTCATAATTCTGATCGCCTCGCCGCCTTCAACGGGCATTTTCCACAAACCGTTATCGGCGAAATAGATCCATTTTCCGTTTCGTGAAATTTCGGAAAAATCCTTGTTTTTGCCGTCCGTCAGTTGTTTCAGATTCGTGCCGTCAAAATCCATCCGCCAAATTTGATAATTTCCGGTTTGGTTCGAGGTGTAAATTATGGATTTATGGCAAAGGCTTGTGAATTGGTTTAACACCTGGGAAACAAGCACAGACACGCAAAATATCAGAGATTCGATTCAAAATGCTGAACAGGCTATGCGAATTGCAGAAACAGTTTCTGAATTCAGAAGGGTAAACAGAAATTCATCACAAAGTTTCAGGCAAGCCCGCGAAGCACTTGGAAGTATAAATAGTCATTTGGATGCTTAGAGAATCTTTGTCTTGATATACAAGCTATAAGGAAAATCAGGCATGCAACAAGTGTTTTAAACCAGCGAGGTGGAATAGCTCGTGATCCTCAAGCAGCAACTCGTGCTTTTGGAGAATTATTTCAAGGATTTGGGCAACTTGCCGGGCATTTGCATCCACCTGCAAATATGTATAATCCGATACTGCAAAGATTGGGTGATGGTTTTTTTGCAAATGTTGCTGCAGGTCTTGATCCGGCTCAAAGACCAAGAGACAGGCGACAATTCAGACAAATTGAGGAATCTCAATGTCCAAATATAAGAGGACTTTAATGATATTTTCCCGAAAGTCTAATTTTAATTTTATGAGGAAAAATGATAAAAAAAACTATTGGATTTTTTGTTTTGATAATAAAAATGACTTTTGTTTATGCAGTTCTACTAACCGGTATTTATTCCCAAACAAGCAGTATCTATAAATATATTGACGACAAAAATTGTCGGGAGGAAAAAGATGTAGATTATACGATTTTTTATAGTGCGGTTTGTAAAGGCATCGGTGGTTATGAAATCGGCTACTCGGAAGGCGAAGACTATCATCAATTTTTAAATTTATTATCGGCGGACGGGAAATATCTCGGAATTGATGTAACTAAAATAAGCATAGCTGCGGCAACTGTCGGTAAAACTCTGGAGTGGCGGGTTGTCAAGCAAGGCAAAAGCATCAAACCGTTTGCGTTGATTTTTCGATTCACTGTTTTCAGACACGGCATTAGCGAACCCGACCAAGCCGAATCTTTACTGGTTATTGCCAAAATTACAAAGGATTCGGTCTGCATCACCGATACGGTTAAACCGAATGTAAAAAATCAAAACAAACAAGCCCGCAAGTTGGCTGATATTTCACGTAAAAAGCCGTGTTTTGGTCAAACCGAAGCCGATAAATGAACAACATAATGGAGGAATAAAAAAATTCTCCGCAAAACAATGTTTTTTCAGTAGTTTTGAACTGAAACGATCTACGTTCACTAAAAATAAACTGCCGAATATCTTTAAACCATCTGTTTTTGCGATATGATTGACCCGGTATTGATGCGAAGATTTTTCGCATTTGGAGATAAGAATGACGACAACAAATAAAATGCAAGCAATTTCAAACATTTTTTCAGATCCGATTGTCTTCGATTTCGGCGGTCTGCCGGAGAAACAGTTTGAAAATCTTGGGGTAATGTCCTATTAGTTTGTTGCCGGCAAATGATGAAGTTTCTTACTTTGCATTCGTTGGGGCTTTGCGGGAGAAAATGTTTCCCGCAAAGTCCGCTAAGTTCGCCAAGAAGAAAAAACAACACAAATTAGGACACTACTGGTAGCTTTAGCTGATTGACTGTCTTTGGCAAACCAGTTAAAATCTATAATTTCAAACGTGGTGAGTTACAGCGACTTGCGACCACGAAAAATAAAC
>JBGTKR010000034.1:0-13567 GCA_041744535.1 Pyrinomonadaceae bacterium | reverse complement strand
TTGAATAAAAATCGGATTCCTATCTTGCGGTAGCGGTCAAGACTCGGAAAATTCAGATAAAAACTGTGAAGCGGAGCTCCCGAAGCCGCCATTTCTCTGCGGTCAAGACTTCTCGCCGCTTTTTTTGACAGATCCAAGGCTTCCTCTTCCATCAGATCGCCGACCAGTAAAAGTATTGACGGACGCAGAGTAGATTTTGGAAATTGTTCAAGGAAAATTGCGGCTTTGTCAATTTTTTCAAAATCATCCGAAGCCTGAACCAATTTGGCAAGCCGTTGGTCGTCGTTTTTTCTGAAGTTGCCGATAACCGCTTCGGACTGCACCCAACCCGTCATATTATTTGAAGTTCTGACCTGATAAAACAAAACACCGTCGCCCGTTTTTTCATTTAAAACAAAAACTTCTCTGCCGACTCCCATTCTCTGAATCGGCAATGCATAAAGGCTCGGAGCATTTCTCAAAACCGAAAGCCGTCTGTCCACGACAATCGCCGGACTTCCCTTTTTTTCAGCAGTTTGCGGACGGGGTTTGGCAGAAGTTCGGCTTTTTTGAGCATTAATAAAGGTTGGAAAAGCTGAAAATATTATCAGCAAAATTATTACAAATGAGTGTTTCATAATTTTAGGAGATGCTACAGTAATTTTGTTTTAGAGGGGGATTATAACTTATTAAACCGTAAAAATCTAAAGTTTTTTCACAGCGTCTTTGATCTTATTGCCTATTCCCGCCTGATGAAAATGCGTGATGGCAATTGCCAGAGCGTCGGCGGCATCGTAGGGTTCGGGATTTTTTTTCAATTTCAAGAGCAGACGCACCATTTCCTGCACCTGATGCTTTTCGGCGTTTCCGTAGCCGACAACCGTTTTTTTTACAAGCCGCGGACTGTATTCGGCAATCTCTAAACCGCTTTTTTCGCCGATCAGAAGAACGACTCCGCGAACCTGTCCGAGTTTCAGAGCGACCTTTACATTTTTTGCATAAAACGCTTCTTCTATCGAAATAACATCGGGTTCAAACCTGCTTATGACTTCCTCGATGCCGTCATAAATTTTCAAAAGCCGCTTGGAAAACGCCTGACGCGGACTCGATTTAACAGTCCCGTAAGCCACGCCTTGATATTTCAAGCCACTGCCCTCGACAATTCCCCAACCAAGCGTCTGACTTCCCGGATCAATTCCCAATACTTTCACTTGTGAAATTTACTAAAACTTAATTTAAAATGCAATCGAACGAAGTTCAGATTTTAAATTTCAAATTTCATATAAGAATGTATAACGATAAATTGTCTGACAGATGTTATTAATCCAAGTTGCTGGTTATAAACTTTTCTATTTGAAAAGTAGAATTAATTTACCTGAAATCATTAGTTCCGGCTTACTTGTATGAAATTTGAAATCTGAAATTTGCCTTTAATTTTCCAATTCATCTTCATCTATATCAAAATTCGCATAGACGTTCTGCACGTCGTCGTGATCGTCAATGACTTCATAAAGTTTGAGCATAGATTTTGCGTCAGAGCCTTCGACTTTTACATATGTTTGCGGAATCATCGAGATTTCGGCGACTTCCGGTTCGATTCCGGCATCTTCGACGGCTTTTTTTACGTCTTCAAAGGTTTCCTGTTCGGTAAAAATTTCAAAATTGTCATCGTCCAATTTCAAATCTTCCGCACCGGCTTCGATGGCGATCTCGAAAAGTTCTTCTTCGGACTTTTTGGCTTTATCAACAACGATATAACCTTTGCGGTCGAACATATATGAAACCGAACCCGATTCACCCAAATTGCCGTTATTTTTTGATAAAAGATGCCGTAATTCGGCAACCGTCCGATTCCGGTTATCGGTCATCGTTTCGATCAAAATCGCCACGCCGCCCGGACCGTAAGCCTCGTAAGTTATTTCATCATACGAAACTCCCTCGATCTCGCCCGTTCCGCGTTTGACTGCCCGGTCAATATTGTCATTCGGCATATTTTGACCTTTGGCATCCGAAATCGCTTTTCTAAGTCGCGGATTCATATCGGAATCGCCGCCCGCATCACGTGCCGCCACCGTAATTTCCCTTGCCAATCTCGTAAAAATCTTACCGCGTTTGGCATCCGCCGCACCTTTTTTGTGCTTGATACTGCTCCACTTGGAATGTCCTGACATTTTTTATATCTTCCTTATTTTGTAAATTGAATTTGAAATATATCACGCTATTTTTTCGCTTGCAAAACGGCGTAAATATTTTGTTTATCTGAAGTTCTGATCCGATAAATCGCCGTCGTGTTCGCCGACAATTTTGCTCTTTGATGAACGCGGAATAACACGGATGTTAAAAATTAGCGAATCCTGATTTTCGATAATTTCAAAGGCGGAAACCCGACAGTTATGGAGGGTGCTTTTTGAAATCTGAACAGGTCTATTTACAAAAAGCACCCTTGTTGACACGCGGGTTTCCGCCTTTATAATTATCTAAGCAGAACTCCCGCCACCGCCATTTGCAGAAAGTTCAATAAAATAAGGACGATGATCGGTGAAATATCGAACATTCCGAGTGGCGGAATCAGTTTTCTGAAAGGTTCGAGAACCGGATCGGTCAACTTTATTAAAAACCGCAGAATTTTATTTTGATATGATGTGATCCACGACAAAATTATACGAAAAACAATTAAAAGCGAATAAATTCCCAAGAACCCGAAAAGTATTCCGCCGACGATTCGCGTGATACTTGCAGTTTGAATACCGATAATTACGTTATCAATCGCAAAGAAGAAATAGAAAAATAATTGGAGCGTGAAATATGCAAAAACGACAAATCCCAGAAGTGCGATCAGCGGTGCGATTTTCGTATTTATATTTCTCTGAGCAAGGAATCCGGCAATCGGATAAACGAATTTGTCCGTCAACTTTTTGATTTGAAACGAAAATCTGCCGATCACACCGAAAGGATTCGGGTCTGTATAATTGAAAATCAAACGCAAGACCATCAATAATACGACGATCATTGTGCAAAAAACGATAAATCCGCGAATAACCGGATATAAAACTGCTTCTAACATAATTTTTTCTCTAAAACAAAAATTTTGAATTCATCTCTAAACTTTACCATAATCTCTCCGCCCGAAGATCGCCGTGCCGACTCTTACCAAAGTTGCACCTTCTTCAATCGCAATCTCAAAATCGTGGCTCATCCCCATCGAAAGTTCGCCGAAACCGTTTGCAAAAACATTCTGTGAATTTAATTTATCACGAATTTCCCGCAGCTTTGCAAAATACGGACGAACTTTTCCGGCATTTTCAAAATACGGCGGAATTATCATTAAACCGTTGAATTTCAAACATTTGCAATCTTTCAAAAACTCGCTTAATTCAAACAAATCTTTTTCTTTGATGCCGAATTTGCTGTCTTCATCCGCTAAATCTATCTGAGCCAAAACTGAAAGTTCCGAGCGTTCTTCCTCTAAACATATACGTTCCAAACGCTTCGCAAGTTTAAGAGAATCAAGCGTATGAATCACATCAAAATTCTGCACCGCCTTTCGTGCCTTGTTTTTTTGCAAATGCCCGATCAGATGCCACTGCGTCTTTTTGCGTCCGATCTCCTCGATTTTATCAACCGCTTCCTGAACTTTATTTTCTCCCAAATTTTCAACGCCCGCTTCAATCGCTTCACGCAAAACCTCTACGGGATGAGTTTTGCTGACCGCAACGAGTTTTATCCCCGACGCATCTCTCCCCACCTTTTCCGCCGCCGATAAAATCTTTTCCCTAACATTTCCAAGCCTTTCCGCCAAATTTTCACTCATTGCCTTTATCATAAAAGAAACCGCCGCCGACATAAAGCACGCAGCCCGAAAATCCATTTTAAACATTTTCCGACTTGTAACTTTACTTAAACAAATTTATATTTATTAACGCTTGCGGATGTGGCGGAACTGGTAGACGCGTAGGTCTCAGAAGCCTATGATGGAAACATCGTGGAGGTTCAAGTCCTCTCATCCGCATTTTTTTATTTTAAAATAATCCATTATGAAAATCATCGAAGCCATCAAAAAACATCAAACCGCATTCGGTTTAAATTTACCCGCCGAAAAACTTTCGCAACTCGCCGTTTATTACGATTTGGTCAGGGAATTTAATGACGAACTTCACCTCGTCGCTCCGTGTGATGCGGAGGAATTTGCGGTGCGGCACATTCTCGAATCGCTTTTTGCTCTGCAATTTTTGCCCGAAAAAACGGTTTTTGCCGATGTCGGAACAGGTGCGGGATTGCCTGCTATTCCGTGTCTGATCGTGCGTGAAGATTTGATGGGAAAATTGATCGAATCCAAACAGAAAAAGGAAAAATTTCTCAGTGAGGCTATTTTCAAATGCAATCTTCGTGAACGGGCGATACTTATAAATAAACAGTTTCAGGAAGTCCAGAATATCGAAGTTTCCTATGTAATGTGTCGTGCGTTGGATAAATTCGGTAAGCGTATCGAGCAACTGAAAAAATGGTCAAACAACGCTGAAATGCTTTTATTTGCAGGCGATTCCGTGCGGCAGCAACTTTATCGAAAGAAAATCCCGTTTGAAGAATTTTTGATTCCGATGTCGGAAAAGCGTTTTATTTTTAAGACAAAAAATTAGATTCTCGTAATCTGTGTTCAAACTCATTTCTATTCGCTGAAAGCGAAACTTTTGATAGCGTCGGGTTGAGCCTTTGGCTTACCCGACGTGAGTTAGTGAAAGTTTTCCGACGCTGTAAGTGTCGCATTGATCGCAGGTTTAATGGCTCACTTTCAGCGAACGATAATTTGTTTTTAATCTACGGCGGGTGTCGTTTCACTCTACCCGCCGCTGGCAAATTTATCGCTTTCAGCGATTAATTAAAGTTTTCAAACAGCTTCTCATAGATTGTCTGCTTGTTTCATATTTGATACAATGTGCTGTATGAAACGCTCAAGCAAAATCGCCGTCAAAGCCAAGAAGCCAAACGCCGTTAAAAAAAAGGTAACTGCTGCCAAAAAGGTAAAGGCGATAAAGCCCAAAACAAGAGTTATCAAGCCGAAAATAAAAACTGCTGCCAAAACTTCACAAACAGAAATTGCAGTAAAAAAAACGGCTGAAACAATAAAAAAGACAGCGACGGTAAAGTTGAAAGCCGAACCGAAATCAAGAATTTCAACGGTAAACAGTAAAACTACAGACAAAGCAAAACAAAAATCGTCGGTCAAAAAGGCGAAGACTGCGAAGAAATCCGTAATTAAAACGGAAGAAAAAACTCCCGTTAAAACTAAAGCGAAAAAACCTTTAAAGAAACCCGTCAAAAATTCCAAAATAATTAATAAACCTACGGCAAAAACGGTTTATTCTAAACCCAAAACTCCAAAAACAAAAAAAACTGCTGCAAAAATCCGCAAAGTTTCGACTGAAAAAAAAATTGTTTCAAAAATCAAACCGGAAACCCGAACAAAATTGAAAAAAGTTGCGGAACAATCTATTGTTTCGCCAAAAGCGACTCCGAAAAAACGCAAGACGGTCAGTAAAGTTAAACCGGAAACAAAAAAATCCGCAGTTTCCAAAATACAAAATAAACCGAGCAAAAAAGTTGTTAAATCTCCAAAGAAAAAGCCGACTGTAAAGAAAAAATCCGTTTCAAAAACCGTAAAACCGCAAACGAAAGTTACGAAAAAAGTTCGGACAAAGAAAAATCCCGTTGTTTCTACGGCAATAAAACCTCTCAAACTGACAAAAACAAAAGCGAAGGTCGGGGAAACTGCAAAAGTAGAAACAGTTGAGAAAAAAAAGGAACACAAGCCGTTTCTCAAAGACGTTAAACAATCAAAAAAAGCAAAAAAGCAAAAAAAAACGGTTGAAATTGCAGATACGGGCAGTTATTTATTTGAAAAAATCACCCGCAAAAAAAGAGGTCGCCGAAAAATTATCAAACCGATCGGTTCGGCGGTTTTTCGCGGGAAGCGTCTAACCTATAAATTCGATGTTTTTGATCTGAAGGAAAAATTTGAAGATTTTCCCGCCGTTTTTGTGGTTTCAAAACGCAAAGTTGACAGAAACGGCAAAGGACATCACAAAATAATCTGCATCGGACAAACTGAAACGCTCGGAAAAGAAATCGCAAAACACAATAAATTGTCCTGTATTAAAAAGAGCAGAGCTAATGTTATAGGTATTTTAAAAATTGATGGTGAAAAAAACCGCTTAACTATTGAGCAAAATTTGACAAACACTTATGGTATTTTATGTACTCATTTGTAAGGTGACCAATAAGCATATTCTTTACAAAAATAATACCAAGTTGCGTGAATAAGATTAGTGAAAAAATCAATCTATGAAATATCTGCGTAGAAGACACCCCTTCAGTCGAAGAGACTGCCACCCCTGCTTTGAAAGGATGGGAGTTTTCGTTTCACCTTTTTTACGCAACTTGATATAAGTATTTTGCCAGTCCCAATAATCCTCCGCCTAGAACTATCCATAAAACATCTATTTTATATCTCAATAAAATTACAAAAAATATGATACCTGTAAACAGTCCGAACCAATCAATCAGATTATTTTGATAAATTACGGCAGCACCGAAAACCAACGCTAAATTTAATATAACGCCGACAACTGCGGCGGTTACGCCTGAAAGAACGGCATTTAATTTTATATTGTTCTGAAATTTTTCAATCAAGGGTGCAAAAGCAAAAATGAAAAAGAAACACGGCAAAAATGTTGCAAATGTTGTCAAAAGTGCAGTTAATATGCCGGAAAATGTTTGATCGAAATTTCCCGGGTTGTTCCAACCAGCCATAAAACCGACGAATTGCAAAACCATTATGAGCGGTCCCGGCGTAGTTTCCGCCAAACCAAAACCGTCAATCGCCTGCTGTGCCGAAAGCCAGCCGTAAGAGTTGACCGCGATTTGATTTACATAGGCAAGCACCGCATAAGCACCGCCGAAGGTTACAAACGCTGCCTGTGTAAAAAATAAATAAACTTTAACCTGTAAACTTTTCCAACCAAGCGTAAACAGCAGAATCAAGAACGGAATCAGCCAAAGCACAAAACAAACGGCAAAAACTTTGACTAAATTAAACTTAAAATTTTTGTCAGCCGGCTGGTGATCGGTATTTAGTGAATTATCTTGAATCCTCTGAGATTGAACTTCGGACTTTGGACTCTGAACTAAAAAGTATCCGAGAATACCGGCACCCAGAATTATCAGGGGAAAAGGAATATGCAAAAAGTATATGGCGACAAACGCAATTCCGGCGATGGCAATATGCCAGTTTGTTTTGAAAGCCTTTCTGCCGATTTTGATAACGGCTTCGACCACAATTGCTACGACAACAGCTTTGACACCATCTAAAACCGCCGAAATTTGCGGAACTTCGCCGAACTTTGCATAAATATAAGAAAGTCCGAGCAGAATGAAGATCGAAGGAATTACAAAAAAAGCACCCGCTGCGATTCCGCCGCGTGTGCCGTGCAGAAGCCAACCGTTATATGTGGCGAGTTGCTGGGCTTCCGGTCCGGGAAGAAGCATACAAAAATTCAATGCGTGCTGAAATTTTTCTTCGGAGATCCATTTTTGCCTTTCGACCAGTTCGCGGTGCATTATGGCAATCTGTCCGGCAGGTCCACCGAAGGAAATGAAACCGAGTTTGACCCAAAATTTGAGTGCCGCAATAAATTCCGGTTTGTTACTCATTTAGAGTCTCCTCAGCTTTTTTATGAAAATTCTGACGAATTAACTTTAAGTCTGCAAAAGGCAATTCGCGGTTATGAGTGCGATTCGTTAATAAAATAAAAATTCGCTCCTTTGAAGGCTCGATCCAAAGTGAAGTTCCGGTAAAACCCAAATGCCCGAAACTGTCTTTCGCTAACGCCTCACTCGCCGTCGAATCTTCCGTTTCCGCCAATTGAAACGCAATCGAGCGGGCTTGATTAAAACCTTTTGTAAAATTCGTGCGGAATAATTTACAGGTTTCGGGTTTTAATAAAATGCTTGATTCAGCAAGAAATTGTTGAGCGATTTTGAAAACTTCAAAAGCATTTGAAAATAATCCGGCGTGTCCCGAAACTCCATTCATAAAATAACAATTATTGTCGTGAACTTCGCCCCAGATTATTTGATCGCGGAATTTAGATTTCGGGTTTTGGATTTTATAAACCGATTCTATACAGGTTTGTTTTTCAAAAGCGTTCCCTTTTTCGCTGGCGGCGATTTGTTTTAATACTTTTTTTGGTGGGTTAAAGAATGTTTTTTGTAAATTCAAAGGCTTGAAAATCTCCTCTTTTGCAACTTCATCAAGCGGTTTTCCGAAAACTTTTTCAACCAAAAAACCAAGCATCAAAAAATTAAGATCACTGTAAATTACCTTTTTATTTGGTTTATTTTCCAGCAATGTAGAAGCAATTAATTCTGGAATTTGAAATTTTGAATCTGAAATCAAATAAAAAGGCAGCCAGCTTTGAAAACCCGAAGTATGAGTTAATAAATTTTCAATCGTAATTTCTCTTTTCTCGTCCGTATCAAATTCGCTGAAATATTTTGCGATTTTATCAGATAATTTTATCTCACCTTTTTCGATCAATTTCGCACATAGCAAACCCGTAATCAAAACTTTTGTAAGCGATGCCAGATCGTAGATCGTTTCAAGTTTCGCTTCGATCTTTTCAGGTTCGACAACCGCAAATCCGAGTGCGTCCTGCAAAATAATCCCGCCTTTTTCCGCCACCAGATAAACCGCTGACGGAAAATCACCGGCATCAATTTTTGTCTGCAAAAATGTTGAAATTTTGTTCATTTTTGTTTACCACAGAGCCACAGAGAACACAGAGATTTTTTATGTAATATTTTTATCAATTGCTTCTTTTTTTTTAATACTCCATGTCCTCTGTGGCTCTGTGGTAAAAACTCTTATTTCCTACTTTGAATAAGCCCTGATTTAAATATCAAGCTATCTATTGAAAATGTTTTTTTGAGAAAATTTGTGCTAAAAGTGCGATCAAAAAAAGACTGTAAATATATCCGATCAACAGATAAATCAAAAAACTCCCGCCCAATGTTAATTTATTGAAACCTTGATAAGCCCAGTGTGTCGGGAGAATTGCGAACATAAATGAAAATGTTGGAGGAATAAAGAAAGCCAAAAGCGGTAGTGAAACCGGCAAATTAAAAAGTTTCTGCCAGGTCATTCCTTCGATTTTGTTTTTAGCCGTTGTTGCCACAAATAAAACCATCAGCGGTGCGATAAGTCCCGTAAGTGCTGAATAAATCAGATTTGAAAGAATTGAAAGTTTATAAAAAGGTTCGACAAGGAGCAGCAAAAATGTGGCAAGCGTTGAGAATACAAATGGAGCGATCAGGCGAAAGATGACAAACCGGAATTTTGAAACGGGCAAAATTCCATACACTTTTGCAACCCTCGTATCTTTTTCGTCAATCAAAACCATTGAATAAATAAAGCCGAAGATCAGCGAACCCTGCATAGTCGCCGCCATCAAGAGTATAGAAACATAGTCTTTCAAAATCTCGAAACTTTCTATAATAAAAGGGAAGCCGTATCGAACAACTAAAAGATTTAGCAAAGGAAAAATAAAGAAAAATTTCAGCGAAGTGTCCCGAAAGACAAGTCTGAAATCATTGATGGCAACTTTTATCAGCTTTTCCATATTGTTAAGCGTTCACCAATTTAGATTTGAAAGTGCGGAAAACAAACCAATAAAGCAGAGGAATCCAGACGGCGATTGATATGTAACCGAAGCTCAATTGCGAAATATCCGGCGAATTGCTGTAAGAATTATCAATTAAATACAAACTTCCCTGCACGGGAAATAATTTAAAAATGCTCAGGTCGGTAAATTCAAAATAATTAAAAAACGGCAGACTCATCAGCACAATTATCGGTATCGAACGCAAGATAAAATGTAGAATTTCAGTCGTGTAGCTAACAACATAAATACCGATAAAACTGAATAAAACACAACTCGAAAATGCTCCGACAGTAAAATGTAAAAGGTTAAACGAAGTCCCTTTAGCCATCAGAACCATTCCCAAAGCACAAATTAAACTAATGCTTGAAAGAACAAAAACACGGGAAACTAAATAAAAATGATGATTGATCGGCGTGATAAAAAGTGCCGAAAGAACTTCCTGATCTTTTTCCAAAATTATCGCCAGACCGATGAAGATAAAACCGACCATTGTCGGTTCGTTAAAGATCAGAAGTGTCGTGAATTTTTCGATATTTCCCAAGTCTTTCAAGAAATAGATCACAAACATATAAAATGCGGTTATTCCAACAATCATCGTGATGAGATTGTTTCTCCGGAAGATCAGAAACTGCCATTTTATTTGTTTGAAAAGTTCGATCATTCTTGTAATTTTGTTCCCGTAACCTTGATAAAAACCTCTTCTAATGTCGCTTCCTGTGAATTGATTTTCGATATTTCATCTTGTTTTATAAACTCCAGAAACTTCGGATTATTTCCCAAATCTTCAATCGGAAATTCCGCTGATCGTTGATTTTGTAATTCGACTTTTACCGAATGTTTTCCGTGTTTATCCTTTAAAACAGAAGGTTTTTCCGTCAAACGAATTTCGCCGTCAACAATAAATGAAACGCGGTCGCAAATCTCATCTGCCGTTGCCATATCGTGCGTTGTTACAAAAATAGTTTTGCCCTGATCTTTTAATTTCTGAATGTGGCGTTTTATCTTCTGTGCGTTGATCGGGTCAAGTCCGGCAGTCGGTTCGTCAAAAAAAAGTATGTCTGGATCGTGCATTACTGCCCGTATAAAATTTAGCCGCATTTTCATTCCCTTTGAATATTCTTCAACCCGTTTGTTGATGCTGTCTGAAAGTCCGACGATCTCGAAAAGTTCGTCGAAATTGAGCAGACTTTCCTTTGAATAAAATGATGCAAAAAGTTCGAGGTTTTCTTTTGCCGTGAGTTTCAGATAATGATTCGGCAGTTCAAAACCAACGCCGATCCTTTCAAAATATTCTTTTCCCCAAACATTCAAAGGTTTACCTTTTATTGAAACTTCGCCTTCAAAATTGTGCAGGATTTTGTAGAGAACTTTTTGCGTCGTGCTTTTTCCCGCACCGGAAGGACCGAGAAATCCGAATATCTCGCCTCGTTCGATCTCAAAGTTCAGTTCGTGCAGAACGGCATCAGTTGATTTTGGATAGGTATAGGAAAGATTTTTAACTTTGATCATTTTGTTTACGTTCAAATCATATTCTAAATCGGATTGACGGGCAAAAATCGAATCAAAAATCATTAACTTCCGAGAACAATAATTTTGTTTTTTTGTTATAATTAACCCGTAAAATTTTTATCAAGAGGACATTAAATATGAGCGAAGAACTTAAAAAAGCCATCGAAAAAGAGAAAGAAGAAAAAATTGATCCGAATGAAGAAAATATCAGTGCAACGGGACAGATAATTTTGGGTGAGATAGAAAAGATCGGCGGGATTTTGACCGCAAATACTACTGCTCAGGAACAAGGTGATTATAATATCAAGGTCGGCAAAATGCGTAAGGAAGTGGCGGAAGATTTGAGTGAAACGGAATCTGATGAAGAATAATTAATTTGATTACGAGAAATTTTACGAAAAAAAGGCTTTGCCAATTTAGCAAAGTCTTTTTTTTTATTATAGTATTTTTTGTTGAAAACCAATCTTTATTGAAAAATTTATAAAATTTATGACACACAAAATATTTATCGCCGGTTCGGGCGGAATCGGAGAAGCGGTGGCGGTTCTTTTGCGAGAATGGTCGAGTGGTGATGTTGACGTTTATTTGGGCGATATTTCGGAAGACAATCTACATAAGGCAAAGCAATTTGTAACGCATCTTTCGCAGCAAACAAGCAATGTTGAGAAGGTTCTGATGGCAAAAGACGGGATTAATGATGCGATGAAATCGGCGTTTGAAAATTGTTCGATTCTGCTCGATTGTTCGCCGGGTTCACAAGCTCCGCGAATAGCTCAATTCGCCAAAGATTTTAAAATGCACTATGCAAATCTGACCGAATATGTCGCTGAAACCGATGCGGTTATTGAAATTGCCAAAGGTGCAGACACCGGATTTGTTGTGCAGACGGGACTTGCTCCGGGATTTATCAATGTTCTGGCGATGTCGCTTTATAATGAATTTGTCGAAAAACACGAGAATGAAAATGTCGAGCGAATCGGGATGAAGGTCGGGGCATTATCAACTCACGCCCACGCACCGCATTTTTACGGCTTTACGTGGTCGCCGATCGGCGTTGCGACGGAATATGTCAAAACTGCAAGAGTCGTCCGGGATAATGAAAGAGTTCAGCTTCCCGCTTTGTCGGAACGCGAAAAAATTATTATTAACGGTTACGCTTACGAAGCCGATCTGACTTCGGGCGGGGCGGCTAATCTGCCGAGATTTTTTCAGGATAAGGCGAAAAATCTCGATTACAAAACACTTCGCCATCCCGGACATTACGAATGGGTTGAAAGTCTTATCAAAAGACTTCCGTTTGACGAGAATTTACCGCAAAATTTGGAAGATGTGATGCTTCAGGAAGTTCCTTCGGTGGAAGAAGATTTTGTGATCGTGCATTCTTCGGTCGAAGGTTTTGACTCGAACGGAAGACGAAGAATGGTTGAAAAAGCCTTTCATATCAAGCCTTTGGAAATCAACGGGCATTATTTAAGAGCGATTCAAACAACGACGGCTGTTCCCTTGATCGAATGTGCGGATATGCTTGCCACCAACAAATATAAAGGCGTAATAATGCAGAGCGATATTGACCCGAAAGAGTTTTTGAGCGGCAATTTCGTGTCGAGAGTTTATAAGAACTAACCAAGTAAAATTAGTTTATTTTGAACATTAATCTGATAATTTCTTTGTTTTGCTTTGCCCCTTTGCGACTTTGCGGGAAACAAATTATTAAGAAATATTTCCCGCAAAGCCGCAAAGGACGCAAAGGAAATTAAATAAAATTTTTGATGCTGATTGGATGTGCTGCTGCAGGATTTCTTAACTTGTTCAGGCTTATTTAGGTGCTGGTTTCTGTCTGTGAAATATGAAAATCGTCTGTCTTTCCGATACGCATAATTGCAACGAACAAATTGCCGTCCCCGTTGGCGATATTTTGATTCATTCGGGCGATGCGACGATTCGCGGAACGCAATTTGAGGTCGAAGATTTTTTAAAATGGTTTTCTTCCCTGCCGCATAAATACAAAATCTTTGTCGCCGGAAATCACGATTGGCTGTATGAAACGAATAACCGTTTTGCAAGACTTCTGACGGCGAACTACGGCATCGAATATTTGCAGGATTCGTCAATAAATATAGAAGGATTAAAAGTTTACGGTTCACCTTGGCAGCCGCGTTTTTATGATTGGGCGTTTAATTTGAATCGCGGTTTTGAATTGGCGGAAAAGTGGAAACTGATTCCCGACGATATGGATATTTTAATCACGCACGGTCCGCCTAACGGTATTCTGGACGAAGTTCCGAGAAGGTTTTGGGTTGAAAATACGGGTTGTGAAGAAATGATAAAAAAGGTTGAAGAATTATCAAAACATAATTTGAAAC
>JBGTKR010000033.1:0-4955 GCA_041744535.1 Pyrinomonadaceae bacterium | reverse complement strand
CTTTTAAGTAATAAAAACGATGCTTTCGCTTGTTTCTTACAAGTGTCTTTGGTATCTTAATTTAAAAGCAATACTAATTTTATAAACAAGGATAAAACAATGAGTACTGGAAACGAATCAACTGCAAAAAGTGCCGCCGCAGGCGGATTGCGTGGCGTGGTCGCCGCTCAATCGTCAATGAGTTCCGTCAACGGCGAAGAGGGAATTTTAATATATCAGGGTTATGATGTTCACGATCTAGCCGAGAATTCGACATTTGAAGAAACGGTTTTTCTACTTTGGAACGGACGTTTGCCGAAGCAGAACGAACTCGATATGTTAAAGACGGAGCTTCGTGCAAACTACGAAATCCCTTCGGAATTAATAGTTTTTATGAAACATTTTCCGCACGATGCACCGCCGATGGATGTTTTGAGAACGTGCGTTTCGACACTTTCCTTTTATGACAAAGAGGGAACTAAAACGGAGGTTGAAAGTGCGAAACAGGCGGCAGTAAAATTAACTGCACAATTTCCGACAATCGTTGCCGCGTGGGAAAGAATCCGCAATGATAAAGAGCCGGTTCATCCCGACACGAGTCTGGATATTGCCGAAAACTTCCTTTATATGATGCGGGGCGAAAAACCCGAAAAAAGCGAAGCCGAAATGCTCGATATTTGTCTGATTCTGCACGCCGATCACGGTTTTAATGCTTCGACATTTACAACCCGTGTGATTTCCGGCACGCTTGCCGATATGTATGGTGCTGTAACGGGCGGAATCGCCGCACTTGCCGGACCTCTGCACGGCGGAGCAAATACTGAAGTTATGAAATCTCTGCTCAAAATTGACAGCGTTGATAATGTCGAATCATGGCTGGATAAAAAACTGGAAAACAAAGAAAAAGTAATGGGAATCGGACACGCGGTTTACAAAACCGAAGACCCGCGGGCGACCTGGCTGCGGAAATTCTCCGAACAGATGGGCGGCGTAACGGGCGAAACAAAATGGTTCGAGATGTCGAAAAAACTGGAAGATTTGATGAAGGAGAAAAAAGGAATGAATCCGAATGTAGATTTCTACTCGGCTTCGACCTATTATATGATGGGAATTCCGCTCGATCTATACACACCGATCTTCGCAATTTCAAGAGTTTCCGGCTGGACGGGACACATTTTAGAACAATTTGCCAACAATAAACTTATTCGTCCGCGTGCCGAATACGTCGGCAATCGTGATATGAAATATGTTCCGATTGGCGAAAGATAGTTTTAAGTAAAAAGGTAAAAGGCAAAAGGGAAGTTTGTGAATTTCTCTTTTGCCTTTTTGTTATAAAGTTGCATTATAAATGATGAAAGAAAATGATTTGAAATTAGTGTATGATTATCAGATTAACCCGAAATTTTACAGAGGAGAGTTTGGAAAAATGAAACAGATGTTTTATGTTTTATCGTTTGCGTTTATTATAATTGTTATCGGCAATATAGTTATCGTTGCCCAAGAAAAAGAAGATTCAGCGAAAAGTAAAAAAATGACACCACCTATTGCAAAAAAAGTTCCGAAGGTTACAAAGATACACGGTTACGAATTGGTTGATAATTATCATTGGCTGCGTGATCGGAGCGAGAAGAAAAAGAAGCCTGAGATTCAAGAATATCTCGATGCGGAAAATAAATATACGGAAGCCTTAATGAAACCGCATCAGGATTTGACCGAAAAAATTAATAAAGAGATTGTCGGACGCATCAAGCAGACCGATCTGAGCGTGCCTTATAAATACGGCAATTTCTGGTATTACACGAAAACCATCGAAGGCAAGCAGTATCCCGTTTATATGCGGGCTAAAACATTCGATAAAAAAGATTCGGAAATTCTGCTCGATCAAAACGAGTTGGCAAAGGGACACGAATTTTATTCGATCAGAGGTTTAAGTATCAGCGACGACGGAAATTTACTGGCGTATTTAGTGGATGATGTCGGCTATCGGCAATACACTTTGCAGATCAAAGATTTACGCACGGGCAAAACTCTGCCGAACAAAATTGAGCGTGTTACATCGGTAAACTGGGCGAATGATAATAAAACGCTGTTCGTAACGACGGAAGATCAGGAAGATAAACGAAGCGATAAATTCTGGCGACACGATATCGGGAAAAATAAAAATGAATTGCTTTATGAAGAAAAAGACGTTTTGTTCAATGTTTATGCCGGACGCTCGCGGGATAAGAAAATAATTTTTCTGGATTCAACCGCCGCGACGATGGATGAGTTTTATTATCTTCCCGCCGATAAGCCGCAGTCCGAACTTAAAATGATTCTGCCGCGTGAGGAAGGACACGAATATTCGGTTGACCATTACGGCGATGAATTTTATATCACAACCAACAAAAACGCCGAAAATTTTCGCGTTGTCAGAACATCGGTTTCCGATCCGTCGCCGAAAAACTGGAAGGAATTTATTCCTCACGATCCTGATGTAAAGATTGATGATGTGGACTTTTTTAAGAACTATGCGGTTGTTTCCGAACGAGAAAACGGGCTTGAATATCTACGCATAAAGAATTTAAAAAATGAAAAATCAAAACGTATCGAAACGCCGGAAAGTGTTTATACAATGGAAATGGCGGACGGAAACGCCGAATTCGATACGGGCAAAATCCGTTACACTTATGCTTCGATGATCACGCCGCCTTCAACCGTCGAATACGACTTGAAAACGGGCGAAACAAAACTCCTTAAACAGGAAGAAGTTCTCGGCGGTTACGACAAAACGAAATACGAAACGACGAGAGTTTGGGCGGAAGCCCGCGACGGCACGAAAATCCCGGTTTCCATCGTGATGAAAAAAGGCACGAAACTCGACGGTAAATCTCCGATGCTGCTGTATGCTTACGGTTCTTACGGCTATTCGATGTCGCCGAGCTTTTCGGTTTCACGTCTGAGTCTGGTTGACCGCGGAATGGTCTATGCCATCGCACACATCCGCGGCGGTTCGGAACTCGGCGAAAGATGGCGGCAGGACGGGCGTATGTTCAAGAAATTAAATACGTTTTACGATTTTGTTGATGCGGCAAAATGGCTGCAGAAAAATAAATATACGTCGGCAGACCGCACCGTTATTCAAGGCGGAAGTGCGGGCGGAATGTTGATGGGCGGAGTCGTCAATATGTCGCCTGAAACATTCAAAGCGGCAATCGTGCAAGTTCCTTTCGTTGATGTTTTAAATACGATGCTCGATGATTCGCTTCCTTTAACGACGCAGGAATGGATCGAGTGGGGAAATCCGAATGAAAAAGCGGCTTATGATTATATGCGGAAATATTCCCCTTACGACAACATTAAGAAACAACCTTATCCGAATATGCTCGTCGAAGTTTCGCTTTGGGACAGCCAAGTTCCGTATTGGGAAGGAGCGAAATTTGTCGCTAAAGTCCGTGATATGATGACGAATGATGCCCAAATTTTATTAAAAACAAATATGGGCGGCGGACACGGCGGTTCGTCGGGACGCTACGACCGCTACAAGGAAATTGCCTTCGAGTATGCTTACGCTTTAACTCAAGTCGGGATCAGCGAGTAAGGTTATGTGATTTCGCCTAGATTCATTAGACATTATTGGAGATAAGAATCAGCCCGCGAATAAACGCGAAATTACGCGAAAAAAAGAAACTCAGAAAATCTTTTGTCTTATTTTCGCGGTCTTTCGCGTTTATTCGCGGGAAAAATATTCTTATAAAATTAAGCATTTTGTTATTTCCGATAAGGTCATTATTGTTCAGAAAAAGTCTTTATTCTAAAACGGAACCACCTATTGAAAAACTTTACCTGCCTCTAAACTTACCGGCTTTGTTTGTTCAACGGTTGAACTTTTTACGGATGTTTTTTCCGCTTCCGAAAAATGCCATACGTTTGTTAAAAGTCCCGTGAATGAAGCCATTGCCAGAAAAGCTACGCTAAAGAGTTTGGCGGATTCTTCAAATATAATCGAAGTCAGAGTTGCCGGTTCTTGCGTGGAATCAATAAATGTGTGAATCGCGTAAAAAATAAAGGCAATCACAAATAACTCAAACACCTTTCGGTATCTTAACAAACCCGGCAAAAGCATTAACATTACCGGAACAGCTATTACACCATAGATCACGACTATTGCATCATTCCAATTTCTAAAGAACATTCGCGGAATTATTTGGTCAATAACGATTCTACCGAATCGTTCGTGAAATTGGAGTAATTCATCAAAAGCGAGAAAAGCAAAGCCCAGAGCAAGAATCGTCCAAACCCATTGATGTCTGCCTTTAGCCCGAATATGTATGAGATTCGAGCCGATGGCAAAACTGCAAGCCATTGATAAATACAGCATTGAAAGTGCCGTCATTGCACCTTCTTCCTGAAAATTAAAATCGGGCGGTTTGCCCGGAGGCACGACATATACCGACATTAAACAGTATAAGAATGTAAAAATAACGACTACCGGGACAACCCGGAAAATACTCGGAAAATCTGTTTCCTGCCGATGGCGGATTGCTTCTTTTATCTCCTTACGAAAATTTTTTATCATAATTAACACCTGTTACATTTAGAAATTCTTTTACAGGTCTAACAAATATTTAATGCAAACGGTTTTTCATATTTTTATTTAAAGATCGTTTGTTTTTAGGAAAAATAATCAGATTGTTTGTTTACTACAATACCTTCGCCAAATTTTTTTAAGGCAGATTGTGCCACTACATTTTGTGGTTGTCATTTTGAATACATACAATATACAGACGCGAATTTGCCATTTTTAGGCTAAATTTAAAATTGGCGAAGGTATTGTTACTAACTACAAAGTTAAATGGTAGTGAACTAAAAGTAATGCTTTTGTATTTTGTCCCACAGGGACATTTGATAATAGCCGGGCGATTTATCGCTCGGAATATGTGTAATGATTTACAGTCCCACAGGGACGACTGAATAATCGGCAGCATCAATCGTCC
>JBGTKR010000032.1:0-2129 GCA_041744535.1 Pyrinomonadaceae bacterium | reverse complement strand
GGCGGGAGTTGATTTTCCGGCGAGGACGGTTGTTATTCTGAATGCCGACACACGCGGAAATGACGGTTGGCGACCAATTGAAGCAAGCGAACTACAGCAAATGACGGGACGTGCGGGCAGACGCGGGCGGGATAATGTCGGTTTTGCCGTGCTTGCTCCGAGCCGTTTTCAAAATCCGCCGGTGATTGCCGAACTGCTCGAATCTCCGCCCGATCCGCTTGAAAGCAAATTCCGGGCGACCTATTCGAGCCTTGTAAATCTGCTCGATGCCTTCGGAAGTTTTTCGGAAGTCCGCGAGATCGCCGAAAAAAGTTTTGCTTTTCGCAATACGGCACGGAAAATTGTGAATATCAAAAAGCACAATGAAAAGCGTTTGAAAAATCTCAAAAATGCGATTGAGAAAAGCGGTTTGAAAGTTTCGGTAAATGATGCGATTGCCTTTGAAAGATTGGTTAGTGCAAGAAATCGTTTGCAGGAAAAACTGCCCGTAACCCGTGCGGAGATGCGTTATCAATGGCTCAAGAAAAATGTCGAAGAAGGCAGAATCGTTTCAAAGGGACGAAGCGGAAAACAGTTTTTGCTCGTGCTGAATGTTTTCGGCGATAAAATCAACGTGATGCGTGATGACGGACGCGGTTCAACGATTTCGCTGTCGCACGTTAAACGAGTTTATGCAAAAAAATATCCGATCAATGAGCAATCCGTCGAAAAGGCTTTTGATGATATTTACGAAGGAAAAAATTCTGTTTTGAAAGAACCGAAGCTGACGGCAAAACGCGAAGATTCCGAAAAAGCGGAAAATTTAATAAATTCTTTGGTCGAAAAACTCGTTCCCGAAAATTTGAACGAAGATGGAAAGCGTTCTGCACATCAACTTTTTTGGGAGACTTGGAATGATGCCGAAGCGATTCAAAAAGCGGAACGCGACATAGATTTTTTGCGAAGCGGGATTTGGCTTCCGTTTGAAAATCGGGCGAGGGTTTTGGATCATTTCGGTTATCTCGATTTCGGGACGCAAACCGTTTCCGAAACGGGAAAATGGCTGGCGGACTTGCGGATTGATCGTCCATTATTGGCGGGCGAAGCCTTGAAAAAAGGTTTGTTTGAAAAATTAAATGTAAAACAAGTCGCGGGTTTGATGGCATCTTTGGCGGCTGATTCCGACAGGGATTACGGCGAACTGCATCTTTCGGATAAATTGCTCGGAGTTTTGACGGAATTTGAGGAAATCATTTACGAAGTTTCAAAAACCGAATGGAATTTCGGAGTCGAACCCGCCGAAGAAATAAACTTTTCCGCCGCCGCCGCCGCCGAAGAATGGGCGGGCGGAATGCGTTGGGAAGAACTCGTGAGGATCACGAAAGCCGAAGAAGGGGATTTAGTGCGTCTGCTTTCGAGAACGGGCGAGGCTTTGATGCAGATCGCACATTTGCGTGAAACAAATCCGAAAGCGGCAGAAATTGCAAGAGAAACCGCCGAAATAATGTTGCGTGAGCCGATTCGGTAAATCTTGAATCTTAATTTAACAACCGCCGTCTGACATTAAACGTCTAAATTTGGTATGATTTTTGTAGAAAGAGTTGATTTATTGATATATTAATAAAAGATTATGAAAGTTTTATTGGCAGACGAATACGGATTTTGTTTCGGCGTGGAACGGGCGGTCGAGATGGTCGAGGATTCTTTGGGAAAAAAGGAAACCGTCCGCACGCTCGGACCGCTTATACATAATGAGCAGGAAATGCAGCGTTTGGGTGAACACGGAGTTTCGACGATCAGCGAACCTGTCCAAATTAAGAGAGGAGAAACGGCGGTTATCCGGGCTCACGGCGTAACGCCCGATGTTCAGAGGGAATTAGAGGAAAAGGCTTCAAAAGTCGTTGATGCGACTTGTCCGTTTGTTACCCGTGTTCAAAGACTTGCTTCGCGTGCGGCTGAGGAAAATCGGCACGTTATAGTTATTGGAAATCCCGATCATCCCGAAATGATCGGTGTTAAAGGTTATGCTCCCGAACACGCTTTTATTATTAAGGATGAAACGGAAGTTGCGGGTTTGCCGAAGTTGAATAATCCTCTGGTTGTTTCGCAGACGACGATCAAGGCAAAGACGTTTTTTGATACAGCGGAAG
>JBGTKR010000031.1:0-1522 GCA_041744535.1 Pyrinomonadaceae bacterium | reverse complement strand
GGCACGATCCTGCGAACCGAAGACGGCGGAAAAAAATGGATTAAAGTAAAATCCTTTGTGGAAAATACTCTTTTCAGAGTTGATTTTGCCGACGATAAAAACGGTTGGATAGTCGGCTCGAACGGTTTGATATTGCGTTCTTATGATCGGGGCAAAACCTGGGTCAGGCAGGCGAGTCAAACTTCAAACAGTTTATACGGGTTGTTCATTGATAAAAAATACGGCTGGTCGGTAGGAAAAGACGGCGTAATTATCCGTTATGAAAAATAAATTTATTTATGAGCAACTTTGCAGAAAAATGACACATCAATTTAATTAGACTGGTTGAGTCGTTTTATTTTATTAAATCATTTGACCAAGTTCTATTGATTCCTCCTGTTTCTTTAATTTAAAGCCCGTCGAGAAGGTAACTCGGCGGGCATTTTTTTGCTTGAATGCGTTTTATTTTTTATTTGCTGTATGTGCAAGCTGCAAGGCTCTCGGTAGATTTTCAACGGCTTTTATTACCTGTCCGTCATCTTCGATCAAAACCTGTTTAGCGGCGACATTGCCGAATGCGGCGGAGATCAAATTGTATCTGATCTGTTTGAGAATAAATTTTGATTCGCGGTCAATTATTTGTAAAGACGTTTTATTATCTTTGACCAAATATTGTTTGAATTTTTCCAAAAGATTTTCATTTACCGGATAATCACTCTGTTTTATTCTCAAACCGTAATTCTGCTGCTGCGTTATCTTATAATTTTCAAAACCGGAAACTTTCCCGTTGACCAATTCTCTGGAAAATAAAAATATCGGATCGAGCAGTTGAATCTGTAAATTGTTTAGTTCCGGTGTTTTAATAACTTCATCGGGAGTTATTCCGTCGCCGCCGTAAACGGTTCTGCCGCTCGGTGTTTTTTTGGAATTTTGCCCGTCTTTCTCCGTAAAACTTATTTTATGCCGATAGTAATCGTATAGATTTCCGTTTGAATAATCCCGCTGGATCGAGCGTCCCGTCGGGGTGTAATATTTTGCGGTCGTCAGAGTCAAGCCCGAACCGTATGGCAGATTTATAATGCTCTGGACGAGTCCTTTGCCGAAGGTTTTTTCGCCGACGATGTAGGCACGGTCAAAATCCTGTAATGCACCGGCAACTATTTCCGAAGCGGAAGCACTATCGCCGTTGACAAGTATGACCAACGGGAAATTTACGGGGTTAATATTTCGGGATGTCCACTTGCGGTTGTCAATCACATATCTTCCGCGTTGGCTGACGATGGTTTTACCCTTCGGCAGAAATTTTTCCGCCACGCGAACCGCTTGTTCCAAAATTCCGCCCGGATTATCCCGTAAATCCAGCACGAGGGATTTCATTCCCTTTTTTTCCAGTTCACTGACGGCGACATTTAATTCGTCCGTCGTCGTATAATTAAATCCGTTTGAAAGATCAATATAACCGATGCCCGGACTCAGCAGATACGCATCGGGAATAGAAGGCTGCGGGACACGATTTCTTCGCAAGGGAACGATCAGAGGTTTT
>JBGTKR010000030.1:0-3904 GCA_041744535.1 Pyrinomonadaceae bacterium | reverse complement strand
CTCGGTTATGATCGGTTCGCTTTTTGCCGGAACGGAAGAAGCTCCCGGCGAAGTTATTTTGTATCAGGGACGTTCTTTCAAATCCTATCGCGGAATGGGTTCGATCGGTGCGATGAAAAAAGGTTCAAGCGACAGATATTCCCAAGAAGGAACGGTTTCCGATTCAAAATTCGTCCCCGAAGGCATCGAAGCACGCATCGCTTACAAAGGAACTCTGGAAGATATGGTTACGCAGCTTGTCGGCGGTCTGCGTTCGGGAATGGGCTACACGGGATGTCGAGATATTAAGGAATTACAAACAAACGCAAAATTTGTCCGCATAACTTCGGCAGGTTTGAGAGAATCGCACGTTCACGATGTGATTATTACCAAAGAAGCACCAAATTATCGGATTGAAAGCTAAAAATATCCAGCCACGAACAAACACTAAATAACACGAAATATTTTTTATATTATTTTCGTGTCCATTGGTGTTTGTTCGTGGCTTATTTTCTTAAACCCTCAAATAATCTCCTCGCCAATTTTTCACGGCGAGTTTTATATCTTTAGTTTTTTCAAACTCATTATTTATAGTCTTCTGAATCAATTCTGGCAGTTCTTCATCGCTTGCAAATCGCAGAGCGATCATTTGCGAAGTTTTTAAATTTGCAGCCGCTTCCGCTAAATCTTCCGGCAGAATTCTTGTATAACGTAATTTTTCTTCGAGCCGAATCAAACGGTCTTGGACACGCAAAGCATTTAATCTCGCAACCAAAGATTGAATTACAAATGCAACTGCCAAAAATAAAAGCATTGCCCGGTCAACATTCGGGAAACGCACCACTTGAACGATTGCATAGATTAAAAACGCAAGCAGCATCGGTGTTAAAACAAAATGCTGTAAAGGATACCAACGCACGTGATTTTGATAAGTTTGTGTTTCCGCCATTAATTTTTCTCCTGTTTTTTTAGATACGGTTTGAACTTTCTGCTTTCATAATTTCCGGCGTAAAATCTTCGCCCGGATTGATGAATTGATTTTTCTCAAACTGATATTGCTTATCGTAAAGCTGTTTATAACGTCCGTTCATCATTAATAATTCATCGTGCATTCCGCGTTCGACGATCTTTCCCGATTCGACAACCAAGATTTTATCGGCACTGCGAATTGTCGAAAGTCTGTGAGCAATCACAAAAGTCGTCCGTCCCTGCCGCAAAGTTTTTAAGCCTTCCTGAATCATCATTTCGCTTTCGGAATCAAGACTCGAAGTTGCTTCGTCTAAAATTAGAATTTTCGGATCAGCTAATAATGCCCTTGCAATCGCAATTCTCTGCCGTTGTCCGCCGGAAAGTTTTACGCCGCGTTCACCGACAATCGTTTCGTAGCCTTTTTCAAATTTCTCGATAAATTCATCACAATACGCAATTCGGCACGCTTCTTTTACTTCTTCAAAAGTCGCGTTTGTATTTGAAAAACTTACATTCTCTAAAATCGTCCCGTCGAATAAGAAATTTTCCTGTAAAACAACGCCGAGATGTCTGCGGTAATCACGCAGTTTGATTAACTGAATATCTTTGCCGTCAACCAAAACCTTTCCCGTCTGCGGTTGAATAAAATTTAAAACTAAATTCAAAATAGTAGATTTTCCCGAACCGCTCGAACCGACGAGAGCAGTTGTCGTTCCCGCGTCGGAATGAAAAGAAATTCCCTGCAAAACTGGCGTATTCTCTTCGTATTCAAAATGCACATCTTCAAATTCAATCGAACCGTCAATATTTTTAAGCGGTTGTTTTGTTTTGTCTTCTTCATCTTCCGTCTTCGTATTTAAAACTTCACGAATGCGGTCAAGTCCTGCAAATGCTTCGGTAACTTGCGTTCCGATGGCGGTAAATTGGATGATCGGCATCGCCATTAAACCCGTAAAAAAGATATACATAAACAGATCGCCGAGCGTCATCGTTCCCGCAATTACTGCATTTCCGCCGACCAGAATCATCACGACACCGATTGCTCCGATTACGACGGAGGAAAATCCGCTCATCGCCGAAACGCCCGTTAAGGATTTCGCCACATTACGAAAAAGTCTGTGAGCCCCGCGTGCAAAAACGAGTTCCTCACGCTTTTCCGCCGTGTAACTTTTTACAATTCGTATGCCGCTCAAAGATTCGCTCAAACGTCCCGTAACTTCAGCGTTTATCTGCTGTCTTTCGCGGAAGATCGGACGTAATTTTTTAAAGGCATAATATAAAGCCCCGCCGAAAACCGCTAAAACGATGATCGTTACGGAAGTTAAACGCCAGTTCAGCCAAAATAAAACGACGATTGAGATTGCCGCCGTAACAACGCTTCCGACAAGCTGCACCAAGCCTGTTCCGACCAAGTTTCTGATGCCTTCCGCGTCCGACATAATCCGCGAGATAAGTTGTCCCGATTGAGTCGAATCAAAATAAGAAACCGGCAGACGCTCGATCTTTGCCTGAACCTTTTTACGCATTTCCGTAATTGCGTATTGAGCCGCCACGCCTAAAATCTGCGAAAGTGCAAACGATGTTACGGCAGAAACAATCGTCGCCAAACCAATCGCCAAAGCGATCCATTTAAGCATTTCAAAACGCTGTTTGCCGATCACGTCATCAATCAGATATTTAGAAGACGCAGGCAAAACAAGCCCCGCCAGCCGGCTGATAATCATCAAAACGCCGCCGAGTGCCAGCCGCCAACGATGCGTCCAAATTAATTCTCGTGCATCCCGCCAAGCGGTTGAAAATTTGATTTTCTTTTTCTTTTCCTTTTTTTCAGTCATTAACCTAATTTCTCTAAAAGTTCTTCCCATTCGGCATATAAATTTTGGATTGATTTTTCGGTGCTTTGGTATTCGTTTGTGAGTTTTTGAAATTCGCCTTGATCGGCAATAGTTTCAGGTTTGCTCATTTGAGATGTCAGGTTTTTCAAATCCTGTTCAAAAGATGAGATTTTTTCTTCAATTACAGCAACTTGCTTTTCCAGTTTTTGCCGTTCATTTTTACTTAAATTTTGATCGGTCTTCGGCGTTTGGTCAATGTTTTTGGGAACATCAGGTAATATTTTTTTTTTTATTGAAGAACCATTTTCCATTTTCCATTTTCCATTTTCCATTTGCCTCTCTTTCCATTCGTGATACTGCGAATAATTTCCGTTGTAGATTTCGACCTTTTTGTTGTTTTCAAAAGATAAAATCTGCGTAGCGACCTGATCGAGAAAATACCGGTCGTGGCTGACGGTTATGATCGTGCCGTCGTATTCACTTAAAGCCGTTTCGAGGGCTTCACGCGAAGGAATGTCCAAATGATTGGTCGGCTCATCTAAGATCAGAACATTGGCTTTTGAATAAATTAACTTTGCCAGCGAAAGTCTTCCCTTTTCGCCGCCCGAAAGATCGCCGACACGCTTAAAAACATCTTCACCAAAAAATAAAAATCCCGCCAGAAATGAACGAAGTTCGCCGCTTTCGGCTAAGGGATTTACTTTTCGCATTTCCTCAATTAAATTATTATTTTTATCGAGTTCTTCAAGCTGCTGCGAATAATAGCCGGTGTTTATTTTTGTTCCCCAGAGAATTTTGCCGGAAAGTTCTCGAATCGTGCCGAGAATTGTTTTTAGAAATGTCGTTTTCCCCGTTCCGTTGCCGCCGATAACGCCGAGACATTCGCCGCGATGCAGCAGAAAATCTATGTTTTTTGCCAGAGTTACATCGGGATAGCCGATTGCTAAATCTTCAACCGCCAGAACATTTGCTCCCGTTCTTTCGACGTTTTTCAGATTAAAATTTCCGCCCGACCTGTCTTTTTCAACTGCGTCTAATTTATCCATTTTTTGCAGCATCGTGCGGCGGGATTTTGCCTGTTTGGTTTTTTGTCCGGCGAGGTTTTTTCTGATAAATGCCTG
>JBGTKR010000029.1:0-18727 GCA_041744535.1 Pyrinomonadaceae bacterium | reverse complement strand
GGAAAAGTTTCGGCTAAAGAGATTCATCAATTTCCTGAGAAAAGCGATAGAAAATGTGTATGGAACGGTCAGCGAAATAGAAATGCTAAACTGAAATCAGCTAAAATCGCTCAAATTTGGAACTACTGATAATGGATAATTGATAATGGATAACTGATAATAAAAACATTATCCACTATCCATTTTCCATTTTACGTTAATCAACCGTTGCTTCATCAACCAGCATTACGGGAATGTCATCACGAATCGGATAAACCAAATTGCATTCGGGATTCGTGCATTTCAGATCGTTTTTGTCTTTCCGTAATTCAACTTCCGATTTACATTTCGGACATCTGAGAATTTCTAAAAGTTCGGGACTTATTGCCATATAATTATTTACTCCACAAAGTTTATTTGTTATCAAAAAGAAATTTTAACGCAAAGACGCTAAGTAGCAAAGACGCAAAGATAAAAGAAAAGGATGAGAAATAATTCTTCTCACCCTTTTTACCTTTCACTTTTTACTTTTTACTTTTTACTTTTTACTTATTCTTCCGCCGCATCTGCCGTTTTCGTTCCGCATTCGGGGCAGAATTTTGCTCCCGGTGCTAATTCGTTTCCGCATTCGGCACATTTTTGTTTTTCTTGCGTTGCTCCGCATTCGGAACAGAATTTTGCTCCCTCACGAAGTTTTGCACCGCATTTTACGCAGGGAACTGTTTCGGTCTGCATTTTTTCGCCGCAATCGGCACAAAATTTTGCCTGCGGATTATTTTGTTTTCCGCAATTCGGACACGCAACCGTGTTTGTTTGACCGCCGCTTTCGCCTTGCTGATTAACTCCTTGACCGCCGCCGAAAGCGTTTGCCATTTGGTTTCCGACTGCGAAACCTGCTCCTAAACCTGCTCCTAAACCTGCTCCGCCGCCTTCGTTTTGTGCCGCATCACGCATCGCGTCCGCCGCTTGAAATTGTGCGTAAGTTTGTGCGTCGCCCAAAGCACCCATCGAAGCACGTCTGTCCATTGCTTCTTCGACTTCTTTCGGAAGGCTGACGTTTTCAACGTAGAATTTTGTTACTTCGAGTCCGTAATCTATAAAGTCCTCATTAATTTTCCCGCGAATCACATCGCCGATCTCTTTGTATTGAGCCGCCAAATCTAATGCGGGAATTTTCATTTCGCCGATGGCATCGGAAAATTCGGTAACGATAGCACGTTTTAACTGCACGTCAATATCTTCAGTATCAAAATGTGCATTTGTTCCGGCGACCTCTTTGATGAACGTCGCGGGATCGGCAACACGCATCGAATACGCACCGAAGGCACGCAGGCGAACAATGCCGAAATCATTATCACGGAGCATAATCGGGTTCGATGTTCCCCATTTCATATCGGTAAATTGTTTTGTGTTGACAAAATAAACCTCCGATTTGAAGGGCGAATTAAACCCGTGTTTCCACGCTCCCAATTTTGAAAGAATCGGAGTATTGCCGCCGTCAATCGTATATTTCCCGGGACCGAAAACATCCGCCACCTGTCCTTCGTGAACAAAAACCGCCGCTTGTGATTCGCGGACAATTAGTTGAGCTCCGTTTTTTATTTCCTGCCCCGCGACCGGAAAACGATACAGGATCGTGTCCTTCGATTCATCGAGCCATTCGATAACTTCGATAAACTGATTTAATGCTCCTTCCTTAACCTTATCAAAAATTCCCATCTTATATTCTCCTTTGATTTATGACCTTCGCCAATTTTATACGTTTTTAAGCCGTTGATTGTTCTCAATAATAGCTTATAAAACTCTTATGAATCAAATTCCTTACTTTTTCCATATATTTTTAACGATAAAAATGAACGAGATCATCAACACTCCGCCGAAACAATCCAGCAAAACATCGTAGATCGAAGCCGTTCGGCTAATATCGAAACTCTGATTTATCTCGTCAATCGAAGCGGTCAGCAAAACTACCGAGAATGCAAATAAATACCAGTATTCCCGCAAAAATCCCTTGCTCGAAAGCCAAAATGCACGCGAAGCGAAAAAAGCTAAAACCGCGTATTCGGTCAGATGTGCGAGTTTGCGTATGTATTTGTGATAAATTATCAGATTTGATTCGGGTGTGTTCGGAAAAAGAAATTCGAGCAGCGGACGCATAAAACGCGAAGTTTCCGACATCGAAGCATTTGTCGTCGAAGCATACAAAATTAAAACGACCCACAAAATAAGCGGCACATAACGAAAAATATATCCGTGCCAAATACTTTTTCGTTTATCTTTCATTTAAAATTCAAAAGGCAGGCAAAATTTGACCATATTTTGTCTGCCTTTTACCTTTCTACTTTTACCTTTCTGCCTACGCCGCCGCCGCACCGGAAACTACTTCGATGATTTCGTTGGTAATTCCGGCTTGCCGGATACGATTCATATTGAGCGTTAAATCGTCAATCAATTCGCCCGCATTTTTTGAAGCCGAATCCATCGCCGTCATACGCGAGCCTTGTTCTGATGCAACCGATTCGAGCATCGCCCGATAAATTTGTGTTTCAACCTGCTTCGGCAGCAATTTTCCAAAAATTTCTGCGGGCGGTTGTTCGTAAATATATTCGGCTTCCGCACCTTTTTCTTCTTCGCCTGTAACAGCTTCAATCGGCGGAATCGGCAATAATTGTTCGACTTTCACATATTGCGACATAACGGTTTTGAATTCCGTAAAGACAAGAAACACTTTATCAATATCTTCATTTTCGGTAAAAGTTTTGATAACTTTGTCGGAAATTTCCTTCGCATCGGAAATTTCGACTTGTCCCTGTCCGGTTAAACCGACATATTCTTCGACGAATTTAATTTCACGACGTTTGAAATAATCGCGTCCCTTTCTGCCGACGGGAATCATTTCAGTTTCCTTATCGGCATTTTCCTTTAAAAAATTTGCCGTCGCTTTGACAAGATTGGCGTTAAAACCGCCGCACAAACCTTTGTCGGCTGTAACTAAAACGATCAAATAATTTTCATCGCCGCGTTCATCAAGCAGCGGATGCGAAAATTCACCGCTGACTTTCGCACTCAAACTGCCGAGAACTTCGCTCATTTTAACCGCATAAGGTCGAGCCGCCGTAACACGGTCTTGAGCCCGTTTCAGCTTCGCCGCGGCGACCATTTTCATCGCTTTGGTGATCTGCTGTGTGTTTTTGACGGATTTGATCCGTCTTCTCATATCTAAAAGACTTGCCATAATTCTTTAATGAGTTTGGGGTTTAGGGTTTAGGGTTCGGTGTTGGAAACAAAACTCTGAACTCTAAACTCCAAACTCTAAACTAATTCCTAAGCATTTGCCGAAGATGTTTCGATTTCCTCGTCTTCGACCACTTCTGCTGCAGGTGCGGCAACTTCGGGAATTTCTTCTGTTGCATCACTTCCGGCAACAGTCGCTTTTGCGGTTTCGTTTCCGCCTTTGTTCCAATGCGATGATTTGAAATCTCCGATTGCTTCCTTTAATTCAGCAGTTAGCTCGTCATCAATTTTCTTTTTATCACGAAGCGTCTGCATTGTTCCGGGGTTTGAATTTGCCATAAACTCAAATAATTCGCGTTCAAATCTTGCCAAATCTTCAACTTCGACATCATCAACATATCCGTTGGTTGCCGACCAGATAATCAAAACCTGATTCTCTACTGCCATCGGTTGATATTGTTTCTGTTTCAAAATCTCGGTCAAGCGTTCACCGCGAGCAAGTTGATTTTGTGTATCTTTATCCAAGTCCGAACCGAATTGAGCAAATGCCGCAAGTTCACGATATTGTGCAAGGTCAATCCGCAGAGTTCCCGCAACCTGTTTCATTGCTTTAACTTGTGCCGCACCGCCAACCCGCGAAACCGAGTTTCCGACGTTGATCGCCGGGCGAATACCGGAGTTAAAAAGGTCTGCTTCCAAAAAGATTTGTCCGTCCGTAATCGAAATTACGTTGGTCGGAATATACGCGGAAATATCGCCCGCTTGGGTTTCGATGATCGGCAAAGAAGTTAAACTTCCGCCGCCGCGTGCTTCCGACATTTTTGCGGCACGTTCGAGTAAGCGTGAGTGTAAATAAAAAACGTCGCCGGGATACGCTTCACGACCCGGAGGTCTTCTGAGCAATAGCGAAATTTCACGATACGCCGCTGCTTGTTTGGAAAGATCGTCGTAGATCGTTACGGCGTGTCTGCCGTTGTCGCGGAAATATTCGCCGATAGCAACGCCCGTATATGGAGCGAGATACTGCATCGCCGCCGGATCGGAAGCCGTTGCCGCCACAACGATGGAGTATTCCATTGCACCGAATTCTTTTAATTTTTCAACCACCTGTGCAACCGTCGAGCGTTTTTGACCGATGGCGACATAGACACAAATTACGTCTTTGCCTTTCTGGTTAATAATCGTGTCAACCGCCACCGCTGTTTTACCCGTCTGACGGTCGCCGATGATAAGTTCACGCTGTCCGCGTCCGATGGGAACCATCGCATCAATCGCTTTCAAACCCGTTTGAAGCGGTTCGCTGACGGGCTGACGGTCAATAATTCCGGGGGCGATCCTTTCAATCGGATTGAATTCATCGGTGATAATTTCGCCTTTACCGTCAATCGGATTTCCGAGTGCGTCAACCACGCGACCAATCATCGCATCGCCAACCGGAACACTCATAATTCGTCCCGTGCGTTTTGCTTCGTCGCCTTCTTTAATAGTTTGGAAATCTCCAAAAAGCACCGCACCGACCTTGTCTTCTTCAAGGTTAAGTGCCAATCCGCGAACCTCGTGCGGAAATTCGAGCAGTTCGCCCGCCATAACCTTTTCAAGTCCGTGAATCTCGGCGATTCCGTCCCCGACCTTAATGACCGAACCGACTTCATCAACCGTCATTGTCGCGTCAAAATTCTCAATTTGTGAACGAATAATCTCGTTAATTTCGTTGGCTTTAATTGCTTCCATATTGTTATTAGTAAATAGTAAATAGTGAATGGTAAATAGTGAATGGTAAATAGTGCGTTTTTTCTGAAAAACTATTTTCTATTCTCTATTCTCTATTTATTAGTTTTTAATCATCTGTTGTTTTAATAATTCCAATTGTGTTTTCACGGAGCCGTCGTAAACGGTTGAACCGACTCTGGTTATCGCTCCGCCGATAATACTTTCGTCTATTTTATAATCTAATTTGATCTCTTTACCAGTTGTTAATTTGGCTAAACTTGCTTTTAAATCCGCTTTTTCCGCTTCGGTCAATTCTCTCGAAGATATAACACTTGCCGAAATGACACCGCTTCTTTCGGCAATTACCGAATCGAACTTTTCATTGATCGCGTCAATTTCCGTCAGACGGTTGTTTTTTAAAAGGATACGCAGGAAATTTGCGGTAGTTTTTGAAGGCTTTGATCTTTCGATTAAAGTTTCTAAAACTTTTTCTTTGCTGTCGTGATTGATCGAAGGATTGTAAAACGCATTATGCAGATCACGATTTGCGGTCAGCATTTCTTCCCAAGTTTTAAGTTCGGTTTGAATCGTATCTTTTTCGCCCGAAGCCATCACCACATCGGCTAAGGCACCGGCATAACGGCGTGCTACTGTTTCTACACTCATTTTTTAGTTCATACCTCCGATTGACCGAATATTCGCCCGGACGAGTTCGATATCTTTCTGCGTGTTCATTTTTTGTTTGATTTTTTCTTCCGCTAAACGAATACTTTCTTCGGCGGAAAATCGGCGGAGTTTTGAACGGACTTGCTGACTTTTACGGGTGATCTCGTTTTCGGCTTGCTCACGCAGACGTGCGGCTTCCGTGTCGGCTTCAGCGGCAAGGCGTTTTCGCTCGGCTTCGGCTTCGGCTTTTGCCTTTGCGGCAACATCCGATCTTTCCGAATCGAGCCGTTCCAGCTTGGTTTCGACTTCGCTTAATTTAACCAGAGCGGCTTGTCTTTCCTCTTCCGCTCTGATCAATTCTTCCCGAATTGCTTCACGTTTTGCTTTGAAAGCCTCGCTCAAAGGTTTCTTGACAAAATAAATCATAACGGCGACAAAAATTCCGAGATTGATAAACCGCCAGATTTCAAAACCGGGATAGTTCAAATACGGATCGGCATTTTCATACCACCAAGTCATAAACTTGCCGTGTTCAGCGGCATTTGTACCGCCGCCTTCGGCAAAAGCTAAAATTAAGTTAAATAAGAAAACCAACATATTTTGTGAATTAAGAATGTAAAACTAAAAGTTAAAAATTCGGCTTTTAATTTTGCATTTTTAATTTTTAATTTATTAAATTGTTCTCAAAATATTGGAACTGATCTGTTCTGCCATTTTTTCGGCTTCTTCCGAGATTTCGCTTTCTGCTCTGGCGGTTTGCTGTTCCAATTCGTTTAATTCGGATTCCAGTCTGTTTGCAACTTCCGCTTTAACCGCGGTTATTTTTGATTGTTTAAAAGCCATCGCTTCATTTCGCTCTTTTTCAATCAATTCATAGCCGTTATTTCTGGCTTCAAGCAAAGCGGCATTGTATTCCGCTTCTTTTTCAGACGTTTCCTTCAAAATCCCTTCGGCTTTCGAAAACTGTCCGCCTTTGTTTCTTACGCGGGCATCCAGAATGCGGTTGATCGGACGAAAAAATGTTCGGTTTAGCAGCCAGATCATTCCCAAAATCATTGCCATATGAATGAGCATTGAAAAATCCGGCATTAATTGAACTTGTAAAAATGCTAAGAAAACCATACTTATCTCTTTGTGAAAAATTGCACTAGCTTAAAGCGGTCAACAGTCTAAAATTTGCTTGACCACAAAGTAGAAAAGAATATCACGCCTATTTTTAACGGTCAAGCGTGGTTTTAACTAATGAATAACTAATTGATATTTGCGGTTTTAATAAGTGTTTTTCAGGGAAAAACCCTCATCCGAAGTAAGAGTAAACTCTATTAATTTTGAACAAATAACTTGACACTTTTTCAGAAAACGGATTAGCTTAATACAAGATATAGAACTTGAAAACAAACAAAACCGTTTTTAAGGAGGCGAATCCGTTCTGGTGAACGGCACGGTCTTCAAAATCGTCTGTGAGACAAGCGAAAGCAAGCTCAGGTGGGTTCGATTCCCACACGCCTCCGCCAATTTGATTTTGGATTTTGGATTGGTGATTTTGGATTGAATTTATTTTGTTAACTCCCTTTATGACTGAACAGGAATTTAAAGACAGAACGAAGGATATTGCTTTGCGGGTGATTAAACTTGTTGAAGTATTGCCGAAAACTCATTCGGCACAAATTATTGGAAAGCAGTTATTGCGGTCAGCGACTTCCGTGGGTGCAAATTATCGTGCCGCTTGTCGCGGAAAATCTAAGGCAGATGTAATTCACAAATTAAGTATTGTTGAAGAAGAAGCCGATGAAACTTTATATTGGCTTGAACTTTTGATTGAATCCGAAATTATGTCGGAGAAAAAGTGGTCAGTTTTAATGACAGATATAAATCAAATTGTTGCAATGACGGTTTCATCAATAAAAACATTAAGATTGAATAAGAAAAATAATCCAAAATCCAAAATCTAAAACCCAAAATATGAAAAACTGGATTTCTCTCAATATGACTCCGGGAATTGGTCCCAGAAAAGCAACTCAATTACTTGAAAAATTCGGCTCGGCGGATAATGTTTTTCACGCTTTGCGAAGTGATTTGGAAAGTTTGCGGCTGAAACCTGAAATGATTCAGAGCATTCTGAAAAAGGAATTTCACGATAAGGCGGAAGAAGAATTAAATAATGTTCGGACGATGGGCGGCGATGTTTTGATTCTTGATGACGGCAGTTATCCGCATCTTTTGCGGGAAATCGCCGATCCGCCGATCACGCTTTATGTGCTTGGAAATTGGCAGGAATGTTTTGAAACGCCTTGTATCGGAGTCGTCGGCTCACGCCGCTGCACGACTTACGGGCGAAACGCTGCGGAAATGCTGGGGAGAGATTTGGCGGAACACGGCGTTTGCATAGTTTCGGGGTTCGCACGCGGGATTGACTCGCAGGCACACAAAGGAGCAATCGAAGGAAAAGGCAGAACAATCGCTGTTTTCGGAACTGGAATTGACGGAATTTATCCAAAAGAAAACAAGAAATTACTCGAAGAAATTTTAGATTCCGGCGGAGCAATCGTTTCACAATTCCCGCTCGGAACGCCGCCCTTGCGTGAAAACTTTCCGTATCGAAACCGAATAATTTCGGGTTTGAGTTACGGCGTTCTGCTTGTCGAAGCCACCGAAAGAAGCGGTTCGCTGATAACCGCACGGCTGGCAATGGAACAAGACCGTGAAGTTCTGGCAGTTCCCGGAAATATCACTTCAAAAACTTCCTTCGGCACAAATTATCTGATAAAATCGGGAGCAAAACTCGTTCAGCAATGGCAGGATGTCGTTTCGGAATTTCCGAGCGAGATCGCCGCTCAAATCCTGCCGCCGAAAGTTGATGAAAAAGAAGATAAAAAAGCCGAAAAACCGAAAAGCGATTTCCCGAAAGGTTTATCAATCAACGAGAAAAAGATTTACGAAATCCTAAAAGCCGACGAACATAAACATATTGACCTGTTGCTGGATCAAAGCGGTTTATCGCACGGCGAACTCAATAGTGCAATCGTTAGTCTGGATTTAAAGGATTTGATTTTGGTTTTGCCGGGTAATAATTATGCAAGGAAAATTTGATTTTGGTTCAGCGTTATTTAAAGTCAAAATCTCTTTCTTGTGGTAATATAATTATTCTTATTTCAACTTAAAGTTTAGGCAATGGGCTCAATTTGTCTGAACTCATATTTTTATCGAGCAAGGGGAAAAGAAATGGCTAAGAAAGATATAAAAACTGACAAAAAAATAGAACAACTATCAAAACATTTTGAAGACGGCACGGATCAGGCTTTGACGACGAATCAGGGTTTGAAAATTAGTGATAATCAGAATTCACTAAAAGCAGGTGAGCGTGGTCCGACGCTGCTTGAAGATTTTATAATGCGTGAGAAAATTACGCATTTTGATCACGAGCGGATTCCCGAAAGAATCGTTCACGCACGCGGGACGGCGGCTCACGGGTATTTTGAGTTGACCGAATCGTTGGAAAAATATACGAAGGCAAAGTTTTTAACCGAAGTCGGTAAGCGAACGCCCGTATTTACACGCTTTTCGACGGTTGCGGGTTTTCGCGGTTCGACCGATATTGCCCGTGATGTTCGCGGATTTGCGGTGAAATTCTACACCGAACAGGGCAATTACGATCTTGTCGGAAACAATATTCCCGTATTTTTTATACAGGACGCGATCAAGTTTCCCGATCTTATTCACGCCGTCAAACCCGAACCGCACAACGAGATTCCGCAGGCGGCTTCGGCACACGATACTTTTTGGGATTTTATAAGTTTAATGCCCGAATCAATGCATATGATTATGTGGGTGATGTCGGATCGGGCGATTCCGCGTTCGCTGCGGATGATGGAAGGTTTCGGCGTTCATACATTCCGTTTTATCAACGCGAAAGGAAAATCAACTTTTGTAAAGTTTCATTGGAAACCGAAACTCGGAACTCATTCGGTAACTTGGAACGAAGCTCAAAAACTTTCGGGCTTTAACGCAGATTTTCATCGTCAGGATTTATTTGATGCGATTGAAAACGGCGATTTTCCCGAATGGGAATTCGGCGTGCAATTGGTTGCGGAAGAGGACGAACACAAATTCGATTTTGATCTTCTTGATGCAACAAAATTGATTCCCGAAGAATTAGTTCCCGTTAAAACCGTCGGCAAAATGGTCTTGAATCGCAATCCCGAAAATTATTTTGCAGAAACAGAGCAAGTCGCTTTTCTGCCATCAAATATAGTTCCGGGCATTGATTTTACAAACGATCCGCTTCTGCAAGGTCGTCTGCATTCATATTTAGACACACAGATTTCGCGGCTTGGAAGTCCGAATTTTCACGAAATTCCGATCAATCGCCCCGTTGCGGAAATTCACAATAATCAACGCGACGGACAATTTCGCCACGACATAAACAAGGGAAAAGTTGCGTATGAACCGAATAGTTTAGCCGGCGGTTGTCCTTTCCAATCAATGGTCAAAGACGGTGGTTTTGATTCGTATGAAGAAAAAATTGACGGCAATAAAATCCGTGCGAGAAGCGAGAGTTTTACCGATCATTTCACGCAAGCGGCGTTATTTTTTAACAGTCAAACCGAATATGAACAGCAGCATATAATTGATGCGATCAGCTTTGAACTCGGCAAATGCGAAACCGAACATATCCGATCAAGAGTTTGTTATGTATTAAATCAAATTGATAAAAAACTTGCCAAAGATGTGGCAGACAATCTCGGCATCGAGATTCCGAAAAAACTCGATTCGCCGATCAATCACGGAGTTCCGGCAGGTGCGGATATGAAAAAATATGAGTCGAAGCCGAAGAAAAAAGGCGGACTCGAAAAAGATGCGGCTTTGAGTATGGCAAACACGGTTAAAGATACGATAAAAACCCGCCAAATCGCATTTCTCGTCGCCGACGGATTTAATGCAAGCGATGTCAATGCGATGAAAAAAGCACTCGAAAAAGAAGGTGCGACGGCGAAAATTATCGGTATGAAATCGAATAAAGTAAAGGATTCGGACGGCAACGAAATGAATGTTGATATGGCTTTGAGAACAGTCGCTTCGGTTCTGTTTGATGCGGTTTATATTCCTGGCGGCGAAAAAAGCGTCGCGGCTTTGGCAAAAAAACAGAGCGTTGTGGAATTTATCAACGACGCATTTCGCCATTGCAAAGCGATTGCCGCAAGCGGCGAAGCGGTCAGTTTTGTCAAAGAAGAAACCTATGTCCGCAAAGCCGATGACGACGATAACGCCATTATTCTAAACGAAAAAGGTGCAAAGGGTGCGACGACGGATTTTATCGAAGCAATTGCCAATCATCGCAATTGGGACAGAGAAACCAAAGGGATTGTTTAAGAATATGGTCCGCGAATAAACGCGAATAAACGCGAAAATAGAGAATGAAAATTATGAGTAAAGATAAGAATTTTAGCCACAGATTTTCACAGATAAACACGGATAAGAATCAGATGATGAAAAATAAGTATCAAATAAATTAAAAACATATCTGAATTTATCTGGTTTAAATTTTTTCTTTATTTCGCGTCTTTTCGCGTTTATTCGCAGACAAAAAATTCTTATTCAATCTTTTTGCCATTTGCACTCGAAACATTTTCGATCTGAAGTTTCGGGAAACCGACAATATCGTAAATTATTTATCGGAAGTTTATAATTACTTGAGGGGTCGCGGAGTTTTGGGCAGAAACCCGAATGTCAATGAGGTTGCGTTCGGGAATTAACCGGCAATATCCAAAAAGCACCCTCCATAACTGTCGGGTTTCCGCCTTGAAAAACTCCGCGACCCCTTACTTAATCAAAAATTTAATTTTACTATATCAAACCGGATGAATACACAAAGAATAGCTGCAATTGATATTGGCTCGAACTCTCTGAAACTTGTAATCGTCGAAGCCGCCGCGAGTGATTCTTTCACGATAATTTCACAGGATCGGGAACGGGTTCGGCTCGGACACGATACGCTTCGCAATAAATTTTTGTCCGATGAAGCCATTCAGCTTTCGATTGATGCAATCAATAGATTTGCCTCGATTGCCGCCAACCGCGAAGCCGACACGGTTCTTGCCGTTGCAACCGCTTCCGTCCGCGAAGCAAATAATGCGGCTCAATTTGTCGAAGAAGTTAAAAAGGCAACGGGAATTCACGTCGAAGTTTTGCCTTCGCTCGAAGAAGCAAGACTGATCGGCATTGCCGCATCGCAGTATTTCGGTAAAGAGGATTCATCGCTTCTTAATATAGACATCGGCGGCGGTTCAACGGAAATCTCTTTGATGAAAAACGGCGAGCCTGAAAAATTATTTTCAATGAAAATAGGTTCAGTCGGTTTAACCGAGAAGTTTCTTTTTGAAAATCCGCCGACCAAAAAGGAGATCAAAAAGCTCAGAAAAGAGATTCAATTTGCACTTTCGCAGCCAAAACGTAAGATCAAGGGCGAAAAATGGAAACTTTCAAGCGGAACATCCGGCACGATTTTGAGTCTTGCGACACTTTTGAATTTTCAGTCTTCCAACAATTCGGAAGAACATCCGCCGATTCATTTTGAAAGGCTTGTCGCACTCAACAAAATTTTAGCCAAACTCTCGCTCGAAAGACGCTCCCGAATTCCGGTTATCAATGAAAGACGTGCGGAAGTGATCGTCGCCGGCGGGCAAATTTTGGAAGGCGTGATGAACGCACTAAAGATCGAAACGCTCGAACCGTGCAGTTATGCCTTGCGGGAAGGCGTAATAATTGACCATCTGCTTAAAAGCGAAACGGAATCTCTGCCGCCCGTCCCGGATGTTTACGACATCAAACTGCGTGATGTTTTCGCCGTCGGCAGACGCTTCGGCTACGAAGAAGCCCACGCCGTGCAGGTTGCGGAAATGGCGGAGAAAATATTTGACCGTTTAATGCCGATCTACGATTTAGAACGCCACGAAAGAACTCTGCTTTCCGCCGCCGCCCTGCTCCACGATGTCGGCTATCACATCTCGCACGAAGCCCATCACAAACATTCCTTATATTTGATAAAACATTCGGAAATGACGGGTTTTACCCAAGCCGAAAAATTAATCATCGCCAACACCGCCCGTTATCACCGCAAAGCTCTGCCGAAAGAATCTCATCCCGATTTTACGGCTTTAAACAAAGACGAACAAAAAACCGTTTTAAAACTCAGTTCGATCCTCAGAATCGCCGACGGTTTAGACCGTGGATATGAAGGTCGCGTTGAAGACATAAAATTTGAAAGGAATAAAAAGAAGGTAACGCTAACGCTGATAAGCAACGAAGACTGCTCAAACGAAATCTATGCGATCAAGATGAAAAAGGAATCGTTTGAAAAAACCTTTGATTGTAAATTAACCGTTAAACAATCTTTGGCAAAAGGTAAGGTGAAAGAAACTGTAGTTTATATTTAAATCTGTTAAGTGTTTGAAAAGAGTTTGGATTAAACAAAGGTCAATATAATTCAGCAACTTCCGTCAGAAGTTGAAATATAATTGGAGCGACGATATTCGTATGAGGCTTAACCAAATACGCATCCGCACCAGCCGCCAGTCCTTTTGCTTTATAGCTTAAACGTGCCTCGCCGGAATAAAAAATAATTGGAATCATTGAGTTAATTTCACGAAGCTGACGGCACAAGTTAAAACCGTTTCCGTCGGGAAATCCGGTTTCCAGTAAATACAGGTCAAATTTTTCGGTTTGTGCCAGTTGCCGGGCTTCGGCGATGGTTTTGGCTATTGTAACTTCTATTTCAGAAAGTCCCAGCAAAACGGACATCATTTCACAAGCATCTTCATCATCGTCGGCATAGAGAATGCGGACGGGCTTATTTATTTTTACAGGTTTTATTTCGAATGTTTGACAACGGACGGTATCCCGAAATGGATTCGGAATACCGGCTGTTTTGACCTTCCCCTTGCTCGTCAAACTCGTTCTTTTTCTTCGTTTTAGTAATTTTGCTTTTTTACTTTTAATCAAATGTCGGTTTGCGATCAGCATTATAAAAATAAATTCGGTAAATTCTTTTGAATCATAGCGTTCCGCATATTGCCAAATATCGTTAAAAATTTCCTGTGTCGTGTTTTCCGCTTCTTCATTTGAAGCAGCAGCTTTTTTTGCAATCGTCCAAATCAAATCTCCGTAAGCGTCAAGACATTCTTTGATTGCGGTTCGGTCTTTTTTTGCAATTCTTTGAAGAATCGTCAAAGAATCCGTTTCCAGTTTTTGAACAGCCGCAAAATTCATCGCTTAACACATCAGCCTTTCCGCCATTTTCTAATAAGAGCGTTTTCTATGATAATTATTTTCCCAATGCTTCCGTCGCCAACGCCAATTCAGAGGATTGGCAGTAAGATGAAAACCGAGTGAAACACCTAACCGCAACTTCAAATAATAAACCGAAAATAAAATTACTTTCATAGAAAAAAACTTCTTCATATCCAAACTTTTCAAAATATCAACGCCGTGTATTAAAAAGAGAAGGATAGCCGTAACCCCTTGAATACTATCCTTCTCTTTGTCAATATGACAGATGCCCCCCAACAGAAAGCGGCTGCCTCGGTGAGGATTCCCCCTTGTAAATAAGCCATTGTCATAAAACTTTGAACAAGACAGGAGTCCTATTTTGAGTGCAATTTGTAGGCACACAATTTTCAAGCAAATGACTTCAGGCTTATTTATAAATATTACTTGATTGGAATCTTAATGTAAGTTTGCCGCATCACATAAGAAGAAAAAAATTAGCGGCACTTTTTAAAAGAAATAAGAGAGTTTTGAAACCGTCCGAATAAATAAAAAACCGTCTTGAAATTCATACGATATATGGTTTATATTATATTTATTTGGAATAAAGCTAAAATTTTATTCGTTCCCAAAGTGAAGTTTTGTATAATTTTGCGTATGTGTGCTATCGCACATAATGATTTCCTTTTTTGTTATATTTTTAAATATTTGGTTTTCTACTTACAAGATTTCATTATTTTTATAAAATCCGAAAAAGAATATGTCCGCTAACAATGATGATAAAAATATGCTCCTCAATCATTTGCTTGCCGCTATGTCTGCAAAAGAGTTCGCCTTTATCAAGTCAAAGCTCAAGACGGTTTCGTTAGAACTTGGCGAATCTCTCTATGAATTTGGCGAGAAGATGGATTATATTTATTTTCCGACAACGGCGATTGTTTCTCTGCTTTACATAATGGAAAACGGTTCGACTGCCGAAATCGGTGTTGTCGGCAATGACGGATTACTCGGAATCGCACTTTTTATGGGCGGTGAAACAACGACCAACCGGGCGGTAGTCCAAAGTGCGGGCGATGCTTATAAAATGACGGCACGGGATATGAAAGTCGAATTTGCCAAAGGCGGAATATTTCAGGAACTTTTATTGAGATACACACAGGCATTTATGACGCAAGTTTTGCAAACCGCCGTTTGTAATCGTCTGCATCCCGTCGAACAACAATTTTGCCGCTGGCTGCTTCTCAGCCACGACCGTCTGCAAAACGATAACCTGAAAATGACACACGACCTCATATCAAATATGCTCGGCGTGCGGCGTGAAGGCGTAACGCTGGCGGCTCAGAAACTCGCCAAGAGAAATTTGATCAAAAACTCACGCGGAACTATCACGATAATTGACCGCCAAGGTTTGGAAGAAGCCGTCTGCGAATGTTATGCGGTGGTAAATAACGAATACAACCGCTTGCTCGGCAGAGGCATTTCCAGAACCTTCGGATAAATTGTCAAGCTCGAATCCTTGTGTTTATTCAAAGTCTGAGGGAAAAGAAATTTTACCACAGATTTTCACGGATAAATTCAGATGATAAGAAGATAAAACTATTTTTTTCGGTTCTACTGAGAATTTAATGGAACTGCATCAACAGTAGTTCACACACACACACAAAATTTTTGACGAAACAAGGCAGAAACCCGCGTGTCAACAAGGGTACTGTTGGCAAATCGGCAAGTTTCTAATCAAACAGCACCCTCCATTACTGTCGGGTTTCCGCCTTTTTTTTTTCCACTAAATTCCCAGTAGAACCTTTTTTTCAATTATTATCCGTTTTATCTTTTCTTTTATTTTTATCTTTTCTTTTATCTTGTGTGCATCTGTGTAAATCTGTGGTAAAAACTCCTATTCTTAATTTAAATAAGCCCTGCCACGAATCCACCGTATCTGTTATAATTTTATCTGACAATTTATTAAATTAATTTGATCTTTTAACATTCATCACACGACATCGGGATTTGACTGACAAACCTCTTCTTGTGCCGTCTGTTGTTTTTTACAACAAAACGAAAACAAGGAAATTTCCGATGCCCGAAACTACAAAACCGAATAACCGTATTCTCGCCGCTCTGCCGAAAAAAGAATATCAACGTCTGCTTCCCGATTCGGAAAAATTTGAATTGGTTTATGCTGAGGATATTTATGAAATAGGCGAACCGATCAGCCACGTTTATTTTCCCGAAAGCGGAATTATCTCTTTACTTTCGTCGGTTGAAGAACAAATGTTACTCGAAGTCGGCGTTGTCGGCAATGAAGGAATGGTCGGGCTTCCCGTTCTTTTGGGATCAAAACAATCCGGTAATTATGCGGTCGTGCAGGGCGACGGCTGGGCGTTGAAAATGTCGTCGGCGGATTTTCTCAAGGAGTGCAGATTCGGCGGGGTGTTGTCGAATTTAATCCAACGCTACACATATTCTTTGCTAATGCAGATTTCGCAATCCGCCGTTTGCAATCGCTATCACCTGGTCGAATCGCGTATGGCACGCTGGCTTTTGATGTCGCACGACCGAATGCAGCAGGACGAATTTCAACTCACACAGGAATTTTTATCAAGTATGCTCGGTGTTCGCCGTGAAGCCGTCAATAAAGCCGCCCGAAGTCTGCAGCAAAAAAATCTAATCAGCTACACTCGCGGCATTATTACAATTCTCAATCGTGCCGAATTGGAAAACGCCGCCTGTCATTGCTACCAAGTAATTAAAGAAAATTACGATAATTTTTAAGCGTAAAAAAAATTTATTCAGCCGTTTTTCTTTCTCTTTCCACATTCACAAAAGGATTTTCTTTTGCAAATTGATCTTTTGGTTTTGAATCTATTTGTCCACGCAAGGGTTTTGAGCCGACATTCGGTTTGAAGTTTCCGTTCATATCGTAAAGTCTTCGGTATTGAGCCGAGTTTCTGATTACGCCTTTGACGTAGCCTTTTGTTTCGCGGAAAGGAATTTCTTCGACGAATTCATCCATTTCGAGCGGCAGTTCATTTCGCCAGCGGACGACTCTGCCGGGTCCGGCGTTGTAGGCAACCGCCATATATTCGATGCGTCCGTATTTGCTCAATTGCTCACGCATATAAGCCGTGCCGAGTTCGATATTCAGACTCGGATTGAGCAGAGATATTGCGTTGATGCTTGAAGAATCCGTCGAACTGTATTTTCGAGCCATTGTTTTTGCGGTCGGAATCAAAAGCTGCATCATACCGTAAGCATTTGCTGATGAACGGGCATTCGGATTAAAAATGGTTTCCTGACGAATCAAACCCGCGACTTGATACGGATCAAGATTTCGTTTACTTGCCCAGAATTTTATTTCATTCCAATGAGTCAAAGGATAAAAAATGTCCCATTCCTCGCGTCCCATTTCTTCGGGAAACATCTGCGAATAATCGGGATAGCTTTGTGCAAGTGCCAGTAAAGCACGCACATTGTCGCCCTTTAAACGATAATGTTTTGCCAGAGCGAGATTTATTTTCGGGCTGTTTTCGGCGGTCTTTTTAGCTTCGACGAGTTCTTCTATCGCCCAATCAAAAAGTCCGATGGTGCTGAGTTCTTCCGACTTTTCGGCACGTTTTAATTCTTTCGCCGTCGCCGTTTCCGCCGCAACGGTAACAATTTTCAGATTTTCGACAGCTTGCGGAATCAGCGAGCCGACCGGGAAAACCGGAGTCGTCTGACATTTTCCCTGCCGCCGCAGAGTCATTAATTTATCCAAAGCCAAATATCCATACCAGTTCGAGCCGTAGCGGTAAATTGTCGCATCATACAAAGCACAGGCTTCGTTTATCAATCCGGCTTTTTCGGAATCCCTCGCCGCCCAATATCCCGTCTGACCGCGAAAAGATGTGTCTTCGTCAACATATCTGGCAAGATGTTCGGTCAGCATCCGCGACGAAATTTCATAGTTTTTCAGTTCGTGCTGATTCCACGCAAGCCCAAATTGTGCTTTGGCAACTTCCGTCGCTTGCGGATAAGCCGCTAAAGCTGTTTGCAGATAGAAATTTTCATTAAGTTTACTGCGTTGTCTTCCGGCTTCTTCGCCGACCGCCACCATCGCCCGCGGTGTCCACTTGCTGCGGGGAAATTTATCCCGCATTTCATTGATCGTATCGCGGGCTTCGTCCCATTGTCTTGCTTTGGCAAATCCGAGTGCAAGTTGATAAAAGCCTTCCTGTTTTTCGTCAGCCGACAGCGAAATTGCGTTAAAAGCCAGCTGTGCCTGCGGCATCTGACGAGCCGCCGCGTAGGAAGTCAGGCGTTTGAGTTGGATTTCGTCCCTGACATTTCCGCTGAAATTTCTGAGATATTCATCAAAAGCCCGTGCCGCTTCATTGTGCTGTTTTTTCCCGAACAAATCGTTTGCACGAGCCAAGATTTCCTCTGCATTTTGCGGTGTCAAATTTTCCTGCAATTCATTCAGTTTCGCTTCGGCTTCTTTGCTTGCTTCCGTTCCCGCACCGAAAAAATAAACCTTGCGGTAAAATTCCCGTGCCTTCACCTGATCGTTCGTCTGTTCGTAAGATTTTGCAGTTAAAAGCAAAGCATCGGCATTGTTGTCTAAGTTTAATTTATTTAAAACATTCGGAACTTGAGCCGCTTGTCCGCTATTTACAAGGCTGTTCGCCCAGAGCAGTCCGGCTTCTTCCGCACGCATCGAATTCGGATATTTCTGCACCAGTTCGGCAAAAACCTTCTGTGCAAACGCTTGATTATTCGCTTCTAAGAACGCCTTGCCGCGAAGCCACAAAGCATAGTCGCCGAGTTCGGTTTTCTCCGCAAAAACATTTGAATCGAGAATCGCCGCCGCTCCGTTCGCATCGCCCGATTCAAGTTT
>JBGTKR010000028.1:0-1768 GCA_041744535.1 Pyrinomonadaceae bacterium | reverse complement strand
CGCCCGCCGCCAAAGCCACGCGCCCGTTCCCAAAAGCAAAAACGCACTGCCGATTTCGATATATTTGATAGCGTTTTCATCCGCGACGGCGGAAACCGTCGCACCGAGAATCAACGCCAACGCCAAAATCGTCGCCGTGTGTGCAATTGCCGTTGACAACCCGAGAACGAGAATATGGCGAAAACTGCTGCGATAACCGACGGCATAAGCCGCGATTGCCGACTTGCCGTGACCCGGTTCAAGGGCGTGAAGTGCGCCTAAAAAAAATGCGGTAAATCCGACAAATAAATTCATTTCTTATCGTTTAATAAAAAATCCAGATTAGGAAGTTTATTTATACGACATTTTCAAGCTCCCAAAATGTAATTTTAATGAACGGTTGAAAATTCAGAATGAACGGTAGAGTTTCTGAGAGTTTGAAACATTTTTGTCTTTAAAATAAAAAAAAGCGAACCGGAATAAGTTCCCGTTCGCTTCCGTAATTCAACTAAAAGTCTTTTTACATTACATAAACCGCGCCGTGATTGTCGCAGTGTCCGTCGTGATGATGATGCAGTTTTCCGTCTACTAAATAGTCAACGTGATCGCCGTGCGGCACGGCTTCGTGTTTGCAATTTTCGTCGTGCGAACATTCGCAAGCGGTTTCCGCACAAGCCGCCGGATTCGCGTCGCTGACTTCCAAAACGCATTCGTCAATATGTGAATCGTGAATTGAATGAAGATGCCCGTCGTGCAGATAATCCGTATGATTTCCGTGTTTGATTTGTGTATGCCCGCAATTTTCGCCGTGTTCGTGCGTGTGATTTTCGTGTGTTGTATGTGTCATAAATTATGCTCCTATATTTTTGTATGTATTTTTAATATGCGGGGAAGCATACTTGAATAATACAAGGTTCGGACACACTTTGCAAACTGAATAACCATTCATTTACAAAATTCGACCACTCATTGGCAGTTTGAGAATTTTTTAAACGAAAAAAGAGGAAAGCTTCCCCGCGATCCTCTTTCCCTTATTTTAGCTTTAAGGTTAGCCTGAGCCGTTTTTCAACGATTCAGTTTGAAAATTCTAGCCGAGTTTGACCAGCCATTCTGATATTTTCAATAAAATGCCGGAATGCCCCAATGAAGTGTATTTGTGAATCAACTAACGAATGTTTTGAAAATTTTCTCTCCGGGGCTAAAATAAAAACAATCAAATTCCACAAAAAAAGGAGAAATTATCTGCCTTTATAATTTTGTCATTATCAAAGCACTGAATCCTAAGCCTTAAAAAAAAATTTGGATTTCGCCGAACTTTGCAGAACATTCTGTTAAATTATTTTTTCGACTGCCTGAATAAATTTGTTCAGTTCCCTGATCGTAATATAAACCGGAGTCGCCACTCCTAAAACATTAACACCCGCGTAATCAACATAATGATTTTTATAGTTTTCGATTGCCTGAACCGTTATTTTATGGTCTTTCCAGAGAGCGTCTCTAATAGCGGTCGAACTTGTCCCTTTGACCTTAAAAAAGGCTAATCCGCAGGAAAACTTTTCGTCGGTATTTGTTACGATTTCAACTTTCGGAATTCGTCTTAACCGCGTCGTCCAATACTTTGTCAGATAACGCATTCGCTTTGTTTTCGCTTCAAAACCCAAATTATTCCAATAATCAATGCTCTCTATCGCGGCGTTAAAAACCGGCGTAATCGTTCCGAAGTTATCGAATTTTGCGATTGTGTCGGCACCCGGTTTATGAGAATAATGGGCAAGAAGCGGAAAAGTTT
>JBGTKR010000027.1:0-3374 GCA_041744535.1 Pyrinomonadaceae bacterium | reverse complement strand
TCCATTCGGTGTCATCAAATTTTCCGGTGCAGGCAATGTCGTCGCAGAGCGTTCCGCGTCTGTCATCGGGCGGCATTTTTAAACGAATCATTTTTCCATTTTCAACATCAATAATTATGCGATGAATTTTGATAATTTCTTTGTCTTCGGGCAGGGGATATTTCCACGCCTGTAATTTCGGTTCGCCGACATTTGTCGTAACAAGATACATATCGCTGACATTGCGTTGGTCTTGTTGGAACGTGACGATCTTTTTGGAATCCGGCGACCAAAGCACAATCGGTCTGTCGCTTCTTTTCCAACCCGCATTGTCCGTCGCATAACCGAAATTTTCCACACCGTCTTTGGTCAATTGCGTTTCTTGTTTTGTTTCGACATCACGCATCCACAAATTCCAGTCTTTGATAAACACAACCTTTTTCCCGTCGGGTGAAGGAACTTCCAAGAAACTTCCGCGTTGATTATTTTCGTTCACTTCTATTCCAGCCAGAAGCATTTTTAAATCAGCGGCGGTTTTGCGTGTTCCGTCTGCGGGATTCACCATTACATATTCGATTTTTCCCTGCGACGAAACGGCATACCAAAATCTGCCGTCTTCCATCCAATTCGGGCGAACTCCGGCACGGTCAACTAATTTATTGGTATTAGACGAAAGCATTTTTGCCGCTTTATCGTAATCTTCTTTGGTTACAACTTCGGGCGAATACTTCGCTGTTGGCTGCCCAAAAATATTTACTGTAAAAACAAAAAGCAAGATTGCAAAGGTAAAATGTAATTTTTTATTCATCATTTATTTGTAAATTGTGGATTTAGTTTTTTTTATTTTATTCGCCTTATCTTGAAAAAACAAATAGAAATCATTTGAAAACCGCAACAATGCAAAGTTGGCATCGTTACGGTTTTTCGGTTAATCAAACAGTCTTCGATTGTTCTTTTGATTTATTTATATTTAATCTCTAAGTTCCTTCGGAAGCACGCCACGCTTCGCCCGCCGTCCAGACTGCCGCACCGAGCAGAATTAAATCCTTTGCCAGAAATTGCCCCGGCATCGGCGAAGGGAACGGGAAACCGTAGCCCGCCTGCCAAACGCCCGGTGTCGTTAGAGCAAAACTCAGCGTAATCAGAAACATAATAATCGCTCCGATGCTGCCGAAAGCCGAAATTTTCGGCACGAAAGAACGCATTGCAATCATAATCGCCAAAATTATTTCGATAGTGCCGATCAATGCCGCAACCGACCTGATGCTCATTATGCCGAGCATCCACGAAAACAGCGGCGAATTAGCAATAAGTCCCTGAATGCCTTCGGCTTCATAGGCGGTAAATTTCAATAATCCGACCCATAACAAAATAATCACCAATCCGTAACGGAGAACATTTGCACCGATATTTTCCAGTGTAAATCCCAGTCCGTCTGTATTTGTATCTTTCATTTCAGTTTCCATTTTCAAATTTCTCCTTCCAAATATTTAATTAAATTAGAGAAACTGTAAAATGTAATACTTGTTCACTTTACGGTTTCATTTTGACATTCATTTTGTCCGCGATACCTTCGATCATTTCCTTGTGCATCTTCAACGTCGGCAAAGTTTTTGTCGCAAAGACTTTAACATCCGCGTCCGTGGCGGTTTTAGAAACGGCTTCAAACGCCGTTACGTCTTTTTTGTGATCTTCAACCATTGCTTTGACATATTCTTTATCAAATTCCGCACCGTTTAATTTTGATAATTTGTCCTTCACTTCTTTTTGCGTCGGCAAAATATCCTTCGGCAATTCAGCATTCTTTTGCTCCGCCAGTTTTTTCAATTCTTCGAGTGCCTTTGAATGATCTTCAATCATTTTCCGCCCGAACTCTTTAACATCACTGCTTTCCGCTTTTTCGACGGCTAACCTTCCGAGTTCGACTTCCGCCATACTGCCCGCCCCCGCCGCATTCATAAAGTCGAGATCGCCGCCCGTGGCAACCATATCGCCTTTATCCGTCGGCGGTTTCGCCGGTTCGGTTTTAATCAGCGGTTCGGTATTTGCCGTCCCTTTGTTTTCCGGCGAATTTGAGCAAGCTGTTCCGAATACTATAAAAATACCGGCTGTCAATAATAAAATTCCCGTTATAAATTTTTTCGACACTTTTTTTATACTCCTTTTATTTTAGTTCCTGCAAAGCCGCCTTTAAGTTTTCAACTTGCAGCAGGTCGAAACGCGGATTTATTTGCAGACTTTTGTTAAAAAAATCTTTTGCAGCTTTGTTATTTCCCAAACTTTTTTCGATCATTCCCGCGTGATAAAAAAGTTTAGCATCATTCGTGCCGAGCCGTAAAGCATCTTTAATTGCGGCTTGGGCTTCGGTTAATTTGCCCGCTTTTAATGCCGTCCAAGCCAATGCGTCCGCCCCGTAAATATCCTTTCGGGTTTCATATTCCGCCGCCGCGAGTCCGTAGGCTTCAGCGGCTTTTAAATCGTGGTCGGCGTAGAAGTTTGCAAGCTGGCGGTTATATAATTCACCGTTCAGTTTATTTAAGCGTCCGATTTGTTCAACCAATTCATATTGTCTGCCTGCATCTTCTTCGCGTCCGGCGATTTTATACAGATCGCCGAGCGTGGCGACATAATTCGGATCGGGTAGAATTTTTGTAACTTTTTCATATTGCTTTATCGCACTTTGCAGATCGTTGCGGGCGGCACGGACTTTTCCCAAAGACGCGACAGCCCGGTAATAATCTGGAAAAGTTACCAGCGAATCCCGAAAATGTTTTTCCGCCGTTTCGTAATCGCCGACCGAAAAAGCGGTTTCGCCTAATTGCCAGCGAATCCACGCAGCCGTTTCACGCGGCGGCACGGATTGTTTGGAAACAAGCGTTAATGCGTCTGTAAAATGTTTTTGTGCCGACTTATTTTCGCCTTTTAACCGGGCAAGTCCGGCGAAACGAATTTCGCTGTCATAAGTTTTTCCACCGTCGAGCAGAGTTATTTTTTTATAAGCGGTTTCGGCTTTTTCATATTCGCCCAATTCGAGAAGTGCATCGCCTAAAATTCCCTGCGGATAACTTTTCATCGGTTCGAGTTCGATTAAACGGAGTGCGTGGTCGCGGGCGTTTGTAAAATCGTGGGCGGCAAATTCAGCTAGTGCGAGTGCGGTAAGACCGCCGGAATTCTGCACATCGGGAACGGAATCGAGCGAAGTGCGGGCGACTCGAAAAGCCAGATCGAGAAACTGCACGTTACCCGTGTTATGCAGTTTTTGCAGATAAAGACCGGCAAGTTTGTTATTTGCATTAAAATCTTCCGGGTCGTTTCGAAGTCTTGCTTCGAGAAAACGAATTGCTCCGTCGTTTACCGTTTCGTCCGAAGAAATCGGTGCGGCGGGCGGAATTTGA
>JBGTKR010000026.1:0-3632 GCA_041744535.1 Pyrinomonadaceae bacterium | reverse complement strand
CAAAGTCCAAATGTTTTCACCGCCTGAAACTTCCGCATCCCAAGCCTTGCTGTTGTATTCTACAATTTCCATAAATTACTAAATTGAAATCTATTTAACCAAACTTTTAACAAAATTTTTATGCTTTTTCGATTTCAAACCCTTTTGCAGATCGCTTAGAACTTTTTGTAAATCACCTTCTAACATTGCGTCAACATTGAGTTTCAGACCGCTGAAAAGTTGACTTTCAATTATGCCGTTCCTATCTTTTTCAAGTGAAATATATTTATCTTCCTCCAACACGAACCAATCTATTTCTTCATCATAAACCCGCCAGAGAATATACTCTTGAACACCGTTTCGCCGATAAACTTTCTTTTTCTCATTAGCATCGCGGGAAACGGTGCTTGCCGCAATTTCGACAACTAATTCGGGCGAACCTTCCAGATAATCGTCCGTTGAAATATAAGAATTTCCGCCGAATTCTTCTTTGATATAAAGAATCGCATCGGGTTGCGGTTCGTTATCCAAATCGAGCCGAACGGTTGAATTATCTGCAAATTTTGTTCCTTTTGTATTGGCAGAATAAACGCCGATCCACGTAATAATTTCGCCACTCGGTTCGCCGTGTTGTTTTAATCTGACGGGTGATGACATATAAACCAGTCCTTCGATAAGTTCGGCTTTGACATTCGACATTGCTTCGTAGCGGCGTTCAAAGTCGGCACGGCTCAATCTGTCGCCGTTTTCAAGCGGCGGAATCTTATCTTTGCCGTTATTGCTCGAAAGCGTTTTTATTTTCTTTTTTGAAATAGTTTGTGTTTTCATAAAAACCTCTTTGAATAATTCTAACTCTTTTTGAAAATATCTCAAAAAATCGTCAATCTTATTTCTCTCATCTTTGCGTTCTTTGCTCCTGTTTGGGAAAATTATTTCTATGAAACAGATTAGCGAAAGAGTTCAACTCCTCAATGAAAAAGGTGTAAACGAAAAGGCAAAATATGTGATGTATTGGATGCAGATTTTTAAACGCACTCAGAAAAATCACGCATTAAAATTTGCGATTGAAAAAGCCAATGAACTGGATTTGCCGCTTCTCGTTTATGAAGGTTTAAAATTTTATTATCCGTGGGCGAGCGACAGGATTCACACATTTATTCTCGAAGGCGTTGAGGAAAAGCGAAAAGAGTTTGAAAAATTGGGAATCACGTATATTTTTTATCTGCAAAAAGATGACGATTCACCTAAACAAACGGTGAAGAAGATCGCCAAAGATGCGGCGTTAATTGTTACCGACGATTTTCCGTGTTTTATTATCCCCGAACATAATCAAGCGATTGTGGAAAAGGCGGAGATTCCCGTTTATGCAGTTGATTCAAACGGGATAATTCCGATGTCGAAGTTTGAAAAGGAAAATTACGCAGCTTATACGATTCGTCCGCGAATTCATAAGATTTTGGATGAATATTTTGTGCCGTTTGAAGAAACGAAAATTAAAAATAAGAAAACCGATATTAAAGTTGATTGTCCCGACACGCTCATTACAGCAAAAAATATCGAAAAACTCCTTGCCGAATGCGACATAGACCACGCTGTGAAACCTTCGCCGATCTATCACGGCGGAACGAAAAACGGGCGAAAACGCTTAAAGAAATTCATCAAAGAAATTCTGCCGAATTATCACGAAACGCGGAATAAGCCCGAAATTGACGGTTCATCGCGGCTTTCGTCATATTTGCACTTCGGGTTTTTGTCTTCGCTTGAAATCGCTCTGGCAGTCAAAGATTCGGATGCTCCCGAAGAAGCTAAGGATGAATTTTTGGAAGAGTTAATTGTCCGACGTGAACTTGCTTATAATTTTACAAATTTTAATGAAAATTATGCTTCTCTGGACGCTCTGCCGGATTGGGTGCAAAAAATGATGCGGGAACATATTGACGATGAACGCGAAGAAATTTTCACACTCGAAGAACTGGAAAACTGCGAAACATACGATGAATTATGGAACGCAACGCAACGCGAAATGAACATTACGGGAGAAGTCCATAATTATGTGCGGATGCTTTGGGGAAAACTCGTCATCGGGTGGACGAAAAATTATGAAGATGCGTTTCAGATTCTCGAACATTTAAATAATAAATACTGCTTGGACGGCAGAAATCCGAATAGTTATGCGGGAATTCTCTGGTGTTTCGGCAAACATGACCGACCTTGGATGGAACGCGAGATTTTCGGCAAAATGCGTTATATGACTTCCAATTCGACGGGCAAAAAGTTTGATTCAAAAAAATATATCGAATGGACGAAAACCTTAAAAGACAAACCAAAACTGCCGCCGACGATAGGTGAGAAGTGAAAAGTGAGAAGTGAGAAGTAAAAGACAATTACCTCTCACCTCTCACTTTTCATTTCTCACCTATATAAAATTCTTCCCAATTTCCAAACCAATCATATCTTTCCAAAGCATTAAAACGCTTTTTATAATCGTAAAAAGATTCGCCTTCGTAAGTGTAGCCTTGATAATAAAAGGTTTTATTGTTTTCGGCGGCGTAATCTATTTCCGCAAGCATCGTGAAAATTCCCAGACTTCTTTTTGATTCCGTCGGCTCGAACATTGCGTAAATGCTCGAAACGCTTGTTTTACCGATGTCCAGAAAACTTGCGGCGACTAATTTATTTTTGTCATAAATGCAGACTTCTACCGCTTCGCACGGAGTTTTTGCCGCATCAATATCGAGAAAATTATAGATCGAGGCGGGAACTCCGTGATTAAAACGCAGTTTATGCCGTTCAAAAAGTTCGTGCTTTTCATCGTCGAACTTGATCGGGCGAATGATAATTTTCAAATCTTTATTTTTCCGCAAAATGCGGCGTTGGCTTTTTGAGAATTTAAAATCCGCCAGACGGATTCGCAGAGGAATCACGAAGCGGAATGTATTTTCCAAAAAGCCCAGATTATAACGGTAAAAATGCCGTCCGAAGTGCCGCCAGCCTTCGGCTAGAAGAAAATCAAGTTCCTGCGGCGTAACTTTTGAGGCGTAGAATTCTTCATTGATAAGATCAAATTCGGCTAAATTCATAAAAAAGTGGTAAATGGTAAAAGGTAAGTGTAATTCTTTTGCGTAAGATGAGTTAATAATAAAAGAATATTTAGAGTTATGTCTAGTTTTTATTTAGGTTTTTACTTTTATGAAAAGTGTTTAAGGGAGCGTGATTTTTATTTTAAGAGATTGAATAATGCGGTTCGGTTGAGAAAATTAAATTGATTTAGTTGCATCTATGCTTAGTTTTGTGAGATGTTAAGAAGTTAAATTAATGTAAGGAAATTATTATAAAGTGTTTGTAGAAAGTAAATTAAAAACGAAGTTACTCAAAAAAATGGGCAACGCCATCCACGATTTTTCGATGATCGGGGAAGGCGACAAGATTATGGTCTGTCTTTCGGGCGGGAAGGACAGCTACACGATGCTCGATCTTTTGCTGGACGTGCAGAAACGTTCGCCCGTCCGGTTTGAGCTTCTCGCCGTCAATCTCGATCAAAAACAGCCCGGATTTCCCGAAGAAGTTTTGCCGAATTATTTAGAGGAAGCCGGCGTTCCGTATCGGATTGTCAGTGAAGATACTTATTCGATTGTCAAAGAAAAAGTTCCCGC
>JBGTKR010000025.1:0-8774 GCA_041744535.1 Pyrinomonadaceae bacterium | reverse complement strand
ACAGCAGACCAAAAAGGATGGATGCTAAGCGACTAACAGTCAATCAAAAAGATATAACAGGTTTGTCCTAACCCTTTTGAACAGGACCGAACTTCCATAAACGGAAAATAGCCCGCTTGAGAGATCGAGTGAGCTATTTTTGGTTACTTAAAAGAATCGGAAAAAAGAATATACGACCAATGTATGAAGTTTTTAAACAAGACTTCAAATGCCGGATTTATATTGATGCTGATGAAGACATAAACTCACTTATAAAAAATTTGGCAGATGTGTTTCGCCTAGTGGATGTTAATAGTAACAGCCTCAGTGTTCGCAATGGGGATATTCTCATTACACAAAACAAAAATTTTAACTCAATGAATAGAAAAAGCCCGGAAGACGGCTTTTTGTTTTATCGTTACATAGCAGAGATCGAGCCGAATCGTGTCTTGGGCAGAGAAAATGCAGTAGATTTTGTTTCGGAGGTATTAAAAAATATTTGGCAAAAAGGAATTCCTGCAATTGCCGACTGTGATTACGAATCAGATTTACCGAATAAGGGCGGATATAAAAGTCTGAATATTCCTATTCCCGTATAACTTCTCAACTATTTGCCGCTTGAAAATGCGGCGAAAGTTTTCGTAAATTTTCAACCGCCTTCGGCAGCACTTCCAAAATATATTCGACATCTTCCAACGAATTTTCCTTGCCGAAACTAAACCGCACCGCACCGCGTGCTAAATCTTCGCGTTGCCCGATAGCAAGAATTATCGGTGACGGTTCAAGACTTCCCGAAGAACACGCCGAGCCTGTGGAAACAGCGATTCCCTGCATATCGAGATTTATAAGGAGTCCTTCGCCTTCGACAAATTTGAATGTAATATTCGAGATATTCGGCAGGCGTTTTTCAATATTTCCGTTGATGATTACTTCGGGAATTTTTTCGATAACTCCTTTTTCAAAATTATCACGCAGGTTTTCTAAATGTTCGTGATTTTTCTTTAAATTTTGATTTGCCAATTCGCAAGCCTTTCCGAAGGCGACGATAGTCGGGACATTTTCCGTCCCGCCGCGTCTTTCGCGTTCCTGATGTCCGCCTAAGTTTTGCGATTTCAGACGCACGCCGCGTTTCACAAATAATGCTCCGGCACCTTTCGGAGCATAAATTTTGTGTGCCGAAATCGAAAGCATATCGCAGCCGATCTCTTCTACATTAACTTCAATTTTTCCAACCGCCTGCACCGCATCCGTATGAAACCAAAGTTTGTTGCCGTCTTCGCGTTTTTGTTTAATCAACTCGCCGATTTCTTTGACCGGTTGGATTGTTCCGATCTCATTATTTGCGTTCATAATCGAAATTAAAACCGTATCTTCCCGAATCGCATTTTCGACATCTTCAATTTTTATAATTCCATCTGTCTGAACGGGCAAGTATGTTACTTCAAACCCGATTTCTTCGAGTTGTTCGCAAACATTCATCACGGCGGGATGTTCGATATTTGAAGTGATTATGTGTCTGCCGTGTTTCTCATTCAATTGGCAAAAACCGCGAATTGCCAAGTTATTCGATTCCGTGCCGCCGGATGTAAAAATGATTTGATTTTGTTGAGCGTTAATCAAATCGGCGACCTGATGACGTGCTTTATCAACCGCACCGCGAGCTTCCTGACCGAAGAAATGTATGCTCGAAGCATTGCCGTATTTTTCCATCAAAAACGGCAGCATCGCTTCGACGACCTCTTTATCAATCGGCGTAGTGGCGGAATTATCTAAATATACTCGGCGAAACATATTTTTAGTTTATCAAAGTCAAGGCAGATTTCAGATTTCAGATTTCAGATTTCAGATAAAGAGAAAATTTTTGCCCGCTCATTACGCCAATTAACGCGAATTATGAGAAGAAATAATTTTTGTTTTTTTTTATCAGCGAAGATTAACGTAATTAGCGGGCAAGATTCTTGTTTCAAATTCAAACAATTCTAATTTGAAATTTGAAATTTGAAATTTGAAATCTGCCCATTGTAATTTCTTTGTAATCAAATCCGTTTTTGTTGCCCAAAATGTTTGTATAAGATAAGATGTTACGTTGCAGGTAAAACTTGCATCTTAATAACATAAGTTATTTTTTACAAAAGGAATTTATAATGGATTTTACAACAAAAGAAATATTTAAAAGATACGCAAAAATGGCGGTTGGACAGACGATCTCGCCTGTTTTTCTGAACATTTTGGTTACATCGGTCTGCGATATGCGTTGCACGCATTGCTTTTTTACTGATGAATTAAATGATCGTCCGCGAAAAAAGTTGATGATGAAAACGCCGGAAATAGAAAAGATTTCGGAAACTTTGGGCGGAAATTTGGGCGTTTTGGTTCTGGCAGGCGGCGAACCATTTACACGCAAGGATTTACCCGAAATTTGCAACACATTTTATCGCAATAACAAATTGGACTCGGTTTATATAATGTCGAACGGGCAGATTCATCCGCGAATTTTCCCCGACGTTACGAGAATTTTGGAAGAAAATCCCGATTTGAACGTAACCGTCGCACTCGGAATTGACGGGATGAAGGAAGCCCACGAGAAGATTCGTCAAAAAGAGGGAAGTTGGGACAAAGCGATTCATACCGCACGGACTTTGCAGGAAATGAAAAAGGAATATCCGAATTTGGACGTTCAAACCTGCACCTGCGTGATGGCTTCAAATGAGGAAACGATTTTCGATTGGTATGATTTCTTAAAATACGACCTCAAACCCGACAAGATCAACATCAATTACATCCGCCCTCCGTCAAACGATCCGAAGGAATTGGAGTTCGACCACCAAAAATATTCACAACTTTCGCATATGATTCTGGAAGACGTGAAAAATTCCGCTATTAAAAACAATTACGGCGGAAAATCAGGCTTTTTTAAAGCGGCGGTTGATATTTATATGCACGATCTGATCGCCAAAACCAAAGAAACGGGCGAAGCACAATTAACTTGTTTTGCGGGTTCGGCGGGTGCGGTAATTTATGATGAAGGCACGATTTCGTCTTGCGAAAATTTGTCGGATGTAGCGAATTTGCGTGATTACGATTGGGATTTTCAAAAAGTCTGGACTTCTCCGGCGATGGAAGCCCGCCGCAAAAAAGCACAAAACGGCTGTTTCTGCACACACGAATCTAATTGCTATTATCCGAGTTTGCCGTTCAACAAACAGCATCTTGTGAAGATTAAAAAACTCGAACGCCAAATGAAAAAAGCGTCGAAGAAACTTGAGCAAAATTTGCCGCAAGTTGAAAAAGTTACTGTATAACTAGAGAAAATGAATTCCATTTCAATTCAAAAAATTATGGAAATGCCAAACGCCGCAATCTTGGCGGAGCGGATAAATTCCGCTCTTGCCGAAGAACGAGAAAAGCGTGAGCATTTTTACGAAATTATTGAAGAAAATAAGAAGATGGAATTTATAAATGGCGAGATATTTTTCCATTCGCCTGTAAAACTACAACATAATTCCGCAACGGGACTTATTCTGACGTTATTAAAACCATTTGTTATTAAGAATGATTTGGGATTTGTTGGATTCGAGAAAATTTTAATTTCTCTATCAAGAAATGATTACGAACCAGACGTTTGTTTTTTCAAAAAAGAAAGGTCGAAGGATTTTGATAAACGAAAAATGCAGTTTCCCGCACCGGATTTTATTGTCGAAGTTTTATCGGATTCAACCGAAAAATATGATCGTGAAATAAAATTTCAAGATTATGCCGCACACGGAGTTGAAGAATATTGGATTGTTGACCCCGAAACGGAAGTTGTCGAACAGTATATTTTGCGTAACGAAGAATACGAACTTTTGTTAAAGTCTGGAAATGGCGAAATTCAAAGCGTCGCGGTTGAACATTTGGCAATTCCGATTCGTTCTATTTTTGACGAGCAGGAAAATTTAGAGGCTTTAACTAAACTAATAGAAACTTAAAACCATTTAATGCAGCAAAATAATCCGAAAATTCTCATCATTTCATCAGACACGGGCGGCGGACATCGTTCAGCGGCTCAGGCGATTGCTGAAGGTGTGCAGAAATTTTGGCAGGGTGAAAATATCGCCGTGCGAATTGTAAAGGCGGTTGAAGAATCTCATCAAATAACGGAAAAACTCGTTAACGTCTATAATTGGGTTTTGAAAAATAAACAGCACTGGATGAAATATCTTTTTTGGATTATGAATAAATTTCGTCCTGAGAAAAGTCCGTTTTTTCTTAATAAATGTATTATTTTCTGCAAGGAACTGTTTGAAAAATGGTGTCCGCACATTATTGTTTCGGTTCATCCTTTGACTCAGCATATTTTTGCCAGAATTTTAAAAGAATTAAATTTAGCCGATCAAATTCCGCTTGTTACAGTTGTAACCGATCCTTGTTACGGATTTTGGAAAGGCTGGGCGTGTGATGAAGTTTCGCTTTATCTGGTGGCGAATGAAGAAGCTAAACAGCAGCTTCTCGATTATGGGATTTTGCCCGAAAAAATAAAAATTTCGGGAATGCCGATTAATCCGAAATTTGCACCGATTGATGAATCTGATGCACGAAATGCCCGTAAAGCATTTGGTTTGGACGAAGATAAATTTACGGTTTTTGTAAATGCGGGTTATGTCGGCGGCGGAAATATTCCGAAGATTTTTAAGGAATTGATCAAAGGCGAATTGGATGTTCAAGCAATATTTCTTGCCGGTAAAAATACAGAATTAAAAGCCGAAGCTGAAAAACTTGCGAAAACGGCAAAATTTCCCGTTAAAGTTATCGGTTATTCGGATGAGGTCGAGAAAATTATGCAGTCGGCAAATGTGATGGTTTCAAAACTCGGCGGACTTTCGACATTTGAAGCGTTGTCTTGTCATCTGCCGATCATTGCGGATGCGACAACCGCACCGATGCCGCAGGAAGCGGGAACTGTCAATTTAGTTTCAAAACGCGGGGCGGGAATTTTACTCAAAAAAACAACCGACATCGTGCCGACGATTCGGGACTTGATACATGATTCAGAGCGATATAATGAAATGAAGATCGCCGCCGCAAATCTGATCGTGCCGAACTCGACGCAAAATATTATCAGGGAAATTACCGCACTTCTTCCCGAAGCAAACAGAAAATCTCAAACGGAAATAGCTGCCGTGCAGGTTTAAATTTAATCTTACAACTTGTTTCTTTTACGCATTTTAATTAACCTTTCTTTAGTTTAAATACGTTCAGCATTTATAAATTCGGAGAAATTAAATTGAGTCTTTTATTAGAAGGAAAATGTGCTTTCATTTCAGGCGGAACACGCGGAATCGGAGCAGCAATGTGTGAAGTTTTTGCACGCGAAGGTGCGGATGTCGCTTTTAATTATCATTCACGTGACGATCTGGCGGAAGAAGTCAAAGCAAAGGTCAAAGCACTCGGCAGACGTTGCGAAACTTTTAAAGTTTCCGTTACGGATCGAGTCGGAATGAAAAAACTCGTACGGGATTTAAAGGAAGCGTGGGGTTTTGTAGATATTCTGGTCAATAATGCCGCCGTCAATAAAGCGGATTATTTTGTAACGACCACCGAAAAATCTTGGGATTGGGTAATTGATACAAATGTAAACAGCCTTTTCGCAGTCACCAAACCTTTTTATAAACAGATGGTTCGAGCCAAAAAAGGAGCGATTCTTAACATTACTTCAATCGGTGCGATGAGTTCGCTTCCGACCTCGGTTCATTATGCGACCTCGAAAGCCGCGATGATCGGTTTTACAAAGTGTTTATCAAGAGAAGCCGCACAATTTCACGTTGCCGTAAACGCCATCGCCGCCGGGATTTTTGACACGGATTTGGGAAACACTCTGCCCGATAGATTGCTCTCGGCTCACGAAGGCTGGGTTTCACGCGGACGTTTAGGCAAACCGGAAGAACTCGCCGAATTTGCCGCATTTATGGTCAGCGACAGAAATTCTTATATGAACGGCGAGGTTATTATTGTTGACGGCGGAGTAATCACTTAAACCGTCGAATTCCGGGAAATTCTAATTTACAGAAATTTTGTTTAGTGAAAGAAATTAAATAAACTACACCACTTCTTTTTATTTCAAATTTCAGATTTCAAATAAAAGCGTTGTTAGTTCTGAGATTTGAAATCTGAAATTTGGAATTTGGAATTTGATGGGTTACTTTATTTTACCTCTGTTACTTACCGTTGAAAATTTAAATATTGGTTTTTGGTTATACCTAAGTTATACTTTATCTTATGAAAACAGTAATTTCAGTTCCCGATGACGTTTTTGAGTTAAGCAAAAAACTTGCCAAAAAGTTAAAGGTTTCACGCAGCAAAGTTTTCGCAATGGGTGTAAAAAAATTGGCGGAAGAACACGACGACGATGAGATTACAGCTAGATTAAATGAAGTTTACAGCAAAGAAAAAGCGGAAATTGACCCGATTTTATTTAAAATGGCTTTAATGAGCCTTCCAAAAGACGAATGGTAGTTGAACGCGGCGAAATCTGGTGGGCGGATTTACCCGACCCCGGTTGGTTCTAGTCCGGGTTTTCTGCGACCTGTTTTAATTGTGCAGTCGGATGAATTTAATCAAAGCAAAATCGGAACAGTAGTAATTGCGGCAATTACCACCAATCTGAATCTTGCTCGTGCGTCGGGAAACGTCTTGCTTACGCCGAAACAAAGCGGATTGCCGAAACAATCGCTTGTAAATGTTTCGCAGCTTCTCACGGTTGATAAACGGCTGCTCGATGATTATGTCGGATTTCTTTCCGAAAAAAAAAATGGAGCAGGTTGACAAAGGCTTGCGTCTTGTCCTTTCGTTATGAATCTTTTTGAACACGCCGAAGAAAATATCCAAACGGAAATTGAAACTTTACGTGCCGAAATAAAACGGCATAACGAACTCTATTATCAAAACAACGAACCCGAAATTGCGGATTTCGAGTTTGATAAACTGCTCGAAAGATTAAAAAAACTCGAAGAAGAAAATCCCGAATTGATAACGCCCGATTCGCCGACGCAGAGAGTCGGCGGAAAGGCGGAAGGTTTTGAGCCGTTCGTGCATAAAGTTCCGATGATGTCGCTTGATAATTCTTACAATATTGACGAATTGCGGAAGTTTGATGAGCGTTGCCGCAAATTAGCGGACGGGCGTGATTTTGAATATGTTACAGAACTCAAAATTGATGGGCTTTCGATCTCTTTGCATTATGAAAACGGCGTTTTGGTTACGGGAGCGACTCGCGGCGATGGGTTTGTCGGCGATGATGTTTTGAACAATGTGAAAACGATTCGCTCGATTCCGATTAGGTTATCAAAAGATTTTCCAAATGAATTAGAAGTTCGCGGCGAAGTTTTTATGCCGCGTTCCGTGTTTGAGGAAATAAATGCGGAATTGGCGGAAAAGGAAGAAAAAATTTATGCGAATCCGCGAAATTTTGCCAGCGGCACGTTGCGGCAATTAGATTCAAATGTTGTTGCTTCGCGTAAACTCGATATGTTTCCATATGATGTTTGGACGGGAAATCAAAAGCCTTATGAAACACACGAGGAAAATTTTGAATTTTTGGAAAAGAACGGTTTCAACGTCAATCCGAACCGGGAAGTTTGCGAAAATATTGAAGCAGTAATTGAGTTTTGCAACGAGATGGAAACCCAACGCGATTCGCTTGATTATGACATTGACGGTGTTGTTGTAAAAATAAATCAAACGCAGCTGCAGGATGAATTCGGAGCAACTTCAAAGTCGCCGCGTTGGGCGATTTCATACAAGTATCCGGCGATGCAGGCGACGACAAAGTTAAACGACATTACAGTTCAAGTCGGACGAACAGGAGCTTTAACGCCCGTTGCCGAACTTGAACCCGTTTTGCTTGCGGGGACTGTCGTGTCGCGTGCTTCTCTGCACAATCAAGATGAAATAAAACGCTTGAATATTAAGATCGGCGATTGGGTTTTGATCGAAAAATCGGGCGAAATCATTCCGCAAGTCGTCAAAGTCATCGAATCAAAACGCGACGGAACGGAAGAAGATTACGAATTTCCAAAGTTTTGTCCCGTCTGCAGTTCGGAAGTCGTGCGTCCCGAAGGCGAAGCCGTAACACGCTGCACAAATGAAATCTGTCCCGCCAAAGTAAAAGCAAGAATCGCATATTTTGCCGCACGAAAAGCAATGGATATCGAAGGTTTGGGAAGTGTTTTGATCGAGCAGTTAGTTGATAAAGGTTTGGTTAAAGATGTTGCCGATCTATATTCGCTCGAAATGGAAACGATTGCAGATTTAGAACGAATGGCAGAAAAGTCGGCGACGAATGTTTTTAATGAAATCGAAGCCAGCAAAGAACGCGGACTTCAAAGATTACTTTTCGGCTTGGACATACGGCACGTCGGCGAAAGATATTCAAAAATCCTCGCCAATCAATTCCGTTCAATCGAAAATTTATCAAATGCAACCGTCGAAGAACTGGACGCAATCCCCGAAATCGGCGAAAAAGTCGCTGTCAGTATTTTCAATTATTTTGAAAATCCGCGAACAAATGATCTGATCGAACGCTTAAAAAATCACGGCGTTAAAATGGAAGTTGATGCGGAATCTTCGGCTAATTTGGACGAAAGATTTGTCGGTAAAACTTTTGTTTTAACGGGCAAAATGGAAAACTTCACCCGCACCGAAGCCGCCAAATTGATCGAAGAACGCGGCGGACGAGTCGCCTCATCCGTCAGCAAAAATACGGATTATGTTGTCGCCGGAGAATCGGCAGGCTCAAAATTGGCGAAGGCTGAAAAACT
>JBGTKR010000024.1:0-4482 GCA_041744535.1 Pyrinomonadaceae bacterium | reverse complement strand
AGGTTATGGTGCGTTCAGCCTCGGCGTAAATGATATTGAACGAACGAAAAGTTACATTGAAAGCCAAGAAAAACATCACGAAAAAAGAGATTTTAAGAAGGAGTTTTTGATATTTTTGAAACGAAACGAAATTGAATATGACGAGCGTTATGTTTTTGATTGAGATTCATCATATAAAAACTTAAATCCCATCCATAAATTCTCTCATTCTCTCAAGTGCAATTTCGATTTCTTTCATTGATTTGCAATAGGCGATGCGGATGTGGTTTTTGCCGGCGTTGCCGAAGCCGCTGCCGGGGACGACGGCGACGTTTTTTTCCGTTAAGAGTTTGGCGGCGAATTCGTCGCCGTCCATTCCTGTGCCGGAAACATCGGGGAAAGCGTAAAAAGCACCTTTCGGCTCGAAGCATTCCAAGCCTATTTCATTAAGCGAAGAAACGAGAAATTTGCGGCGGCGGTTATATTTTTCGTGCATTTCCCGGACGAAAGGTTCGCCTATTTCTAAAGCGGCGATGGCGGCGTATTGCGAGATTGTCGGGGCGGACATAATTGCGTATTGATGGACTTTTGAGAAAGCTGACATCAATTCGGGATTGGCACACATATAGCCGACACGCCAGCCGGGCATTGCGTAATCTTTGGAAAATCCGCCGAGCAAAATCGTGCGGTCTTTCATATCCGGCAGGGCGGACATACAAATATGCTCCGTGCCGTAAACAAGGCGGTCATAGATTTCGTCGGAGATGATTAAAAGGTCGTGTTTAACGGCGAGTTCGGCAATGGCGACGGCATTTTCTCTCGTTAAAACCGCACCCGTCGGGTTATTCGGGAAACCCAAGAAAATCGCTTTGGTTTTATCGGTAATTTTTGCTTCGATCTGTTCGGCAAGCGGCTCGAAATTATTTTCCGCAAGGCATTCGACGACAACGGGAATTCCGTCGGCAAAAAGCACTTCCGGTTGATAGGAAACGAAACACGGTTCGGGAATTATTATTTCATCACCCTTGTCGCAAATTGCTGTGAAAACACATTTTACGGCTTCGCTGACACCGACGGTGATAACGATTTCGTCGTCGGGATCGTATAAAACTCCGTAGAGTTTTTCAAGATGTTCGGAGAGTTTCGTGCGGAGTTCGATCAAGCCGGAATTTGCCGTGTAGCCGATGGGTTTTTCGTAAACCGAATCAAAGGCAAATTTGGCAATCGGGGCGGGTGTCGGAAAATCGGGTTCGCCGATGCAGAGCGATATAACATCGGGCATTTTCTCCGCGATACCGAAAAATTTGCGGATGCCGGATACGGGAATTTTATGGATGCGTCGGGCGATAAAACGATTGTAATCTGCTGTCATATATAAAATTTAAAACTGTTTATATTTTGAAAATTTTTGTAAAATTGATTTACTAAGTTGTTTACCGATTATTTACCTCAATAAAAATCGTGTTAGAATGCGTAAAATGTAAGATGTTACATAATTTGTATAAATTTTGAAAATTGCTTTTATATTTTTTTGATTATGAAATATTGTCCGACCTGCCAAACCGAATACGACGAGGAAATTATCCGTTTCTGCACAAAAGACGGAACGCCTCTGATTGATGAAGATGCTCCTGATTTTACGGAAATGCCGAGCGAAACGTCCGAAGAAATAGAAACCGACGACGAAGTTCAAACCGTCATCAGCCGCAAAAGCCCGACATCTTCGGAAACCGCAAATCTTTCGACAGCCGATGTTCCCGATGCCGACAAGGAAGATTCGCAACGTATCGTAATTTCCACAAAACAAGACAGAGTAAAGGAACAAAATGTGCGTCCGAAACGAACCGTTCCGCCGCCGCCGCCGAAAAAATCAAATACGGCAGTTGTCGTGCTTCTGACGATATTCGGAACTCTGGCGATCATTATCGGAACAATCGTTGTCTATTCATTGCTGACCTCGGATAATGACGGAAACATAAATGAAAATATCAATATAAACACCGATGTAAACGAGAATCCGGATGATAATTTTAATGCGGATGATCTGCTTGATAATGACAATACGGATGAAGATCTAAATCTGAATATGAATATTGACGAAAATTTAAGCACCAAAACGCCCACTCCGACTCCGACGGCAACCAGAACACCGACTCCTACGCCGGATGAAAATACAAATACCAATGTAAATGCGAATGTTAGTCAACCGAATACGAATGCTGCTACAACTCCGACTCCGGCAACACCACGCCCGACCGTAACCGCTACACCTGTTTTGCCGCCGCCGCCACCGCCGCCACCGCCGCCCGCAAATACAAATCGTCCCGTCAATGTCGGAACGATCAACGGGCGTGCGATAAGTCTGCCGACACCTGCTTATCCGACGGAAGCAAGACAGGTAAAGGCTTCCGGCAGAGTTATGGTCAATGTAACGGTTGATGAAAGCGGAAATGTGGTTGCGGCAAAAGCAACCGGCGGACATCCGCTTTTGCGTAGATCAGCCGAAAATGCGGCTCTACGCTCAAGATTCAAACCCGTAAGTGTCAACGGAACTCCGCGAAAAGCAGTCGGGACGGTGGTTTATAATTTTGTGAATTGATGGGTTGTTAGCTTGATAGGTTTGGATGTTGTCAGGTTTAGGATTTATACTGCTAAAACAATAATTTTCAACAATTTACATTTCAATTGCTTAACTTCCAAAGTTGTTGCGATTCAAAAAATTGTCAATTCAGTAAGAGAGTTAAAACAAAATAACCTATCAAATTTCAAATTCCAAATTTCAGAGTTCAAATGAGAGCGTGTTAGTTCTGAGATTTGAAATCTGAGATTTGAAATAAAAAGAAGTGGAGTAATTTATTTAATTTCTTTTACTAATCCCCTAATTTACAAACCGCTAAACCTAGAAACCCGGTTTTAATTTCTCCCGAAAGAAACCGCCATTTCAATAGCTTTTCGCGGATCAATCACGCCCCAACCCTGTCTGTCAACTTCATAATGCGGCAGCCTTTCGGCGGTGCTTATTAAAATTCGCTTGACCTGTTGAGCGGTTAAATACGGGTTTGCTTCGAGCATTTGAGCGATCACGCTGGATACGATCGGTGCGGCAAAGGATGTGCCGTCAACATATTTATAGTGTTTTGTAATGACGTTTTCCTGACGGCGTTTGAGCGTGATAATCTGGCGGATAGAGTGAACGGGACGATCAAGTGCCGAATCCAGTTCGGCATCAATTCCCGGATTTCTTCCGATAATCTCGTATAAATTCCCATCACTTGCTTTATCTAATGTTTCAAGCAGGTCAACTTCCTGAGCCGTCGGTGTGCCGGGCAGGATCGGTGCGGGAACCCAGATCGAAGGGGCGATAACTTCGGGCTTTTGCAATCCGTCGAGCGTCGGACCATACGAAGAACGATACATTCCGCGTTTTGCACGATTGATCGAATTGCCGTCATCGAGTCCGCCGACGGCAATGCACGAAGGCGAACTCGCCGGAGGAAAAACCGGATGATTCGGCAGATGTCCGGCGTTTCCGGCGGCACAGACGATTATCAAACCTCTGCGGACGCAAGCCTCAACCGTCTGCGAAAGCGAATCGTGCAGATAACTGTTTTCAAAATCTCCGCCCGCCGAGATATTAACGATCTTAATGCCGTATTTCGTGCGGTTTTCCAAAATCCATTCCAAGCCGTCCTGAATATTTTGCTCGGTAATTCTTCCGGTTCGGGCGAGTTTGACCAAAACGACGTTGGATTCGGGAGCGATTCCGCGATAAAAACCGTTTGACAAAAACCCGTTTCCCGCCGCCACCACCGAAGTCATCATTCCGTGCCAACTTGCCACATCCAGATCAAAAAGCTGTGAAGTATCGCCCTCCCTGCCGAGCATACTTCGATAACCGATAATCCGATTGTATGGTTGAGTCAGATCGGGATGCGGAAAAAATCCCGAGTCCAAAAATGCGATGGTTACGCCGCGTCCGGTAAAACTCTGGACGGCATCGAGCCGGAGCGGAGTTGAGAGAACGTGCGAACCGTCCTTCTGCATCGCCGCACCTTTGACGATCTCATCCTTCGCACGTTCAAAAAGCCGCACGCATCTCGCACAAACCGCTTCAAAACTCTGCGTATCGGGAGCATTCGCACGGATAAGTCTGCCCATTCCCGCCTCGAGTGCCATCAGCGGAACAAATTCCTCCTTTGCCTCCCGCGAACAAACCGGACAGACCTTTCCGCCGGCAGCAATATCGGCACTTGTTTTATCTCTGTAAAATTGAATTGTTTCCTGCGGAGTCATATTTGAAATATATAAGTAGCTTTTAAATTTTCCACAAAGATCGGTAGATTGTAAATTGTAAAATATTAGTTCTACTTTGTCGGATTAAAATATGCATTGTAATCTTTGATAGTAATGAACTTAACTTGATTTAACCCGCGAAGCGGGTGTCAGCATAAAGCCTCGTGCGTCAGCACGAGGTTCTCAAAATCAAGAACAAATAGCCCGTGA
>JBGTKR010000023.1:0-6003 GCA_041744535.1 Pyrinomonadaceae bacterium | reverse complement strand
TGGAGTTCGATGTATAAAACCGCCGACGGAGTTCACCCTCAGATGAAATTGAGTGCAGCGGAGAAAATTTACGGCAAAGTAAAAAATATAATGATGAGCGAGATAGAATCACGCGAATTTGCCGAATTTCTCGATCAGCCGAAAGGTTTGTCGTTTCGTCTGAACGCCGCGAACGGCAACGCCGGAATTTACGCGAACAACAACAGAGAAACCGTAAGATATGCGCCGAACGCCGTTATTTTCAGCATTACAGTTTTCGCGACAGGAAAAAGGCTTGCTATGAATAAGCGCGAAAGAATTTTAACCACGAAGTAACGCGAAAATTTCACGAAGTCTTTAAAGAAATTATTATGCAAATAAATCGAATTTTTATAGTGTCAATATTTTTGATCATATTTTTTGCTGCGGGAAAAACCGGAGTTTTTGCCCAATGCCAAACCTCCGAAAGCATCCTGAGAGAATATTCGACACTTAAGGATAAAGCCCAATTCGATATTTGGAAGACGAATGCAGATGCTCAAAGACAATGTTGGATAAACCATGTAAAAAATCCGAACATTAGAATAGCAGGTTTGATGGATGCCTTTTTGCCCGAAGTTGATTTGAAAAATTTCGATTTCAGCAAGGTGATATTTACCCGTGTGTATTTGAAAGGTTCGGATTTACAAAATGCCAATTTGAGTAATACAAAGATTATCGAATCGGATTTTGGGGGCGTGAATCTAACCGATGCAAATCTGAGTAACAGCGAAATCAAAAAGTCCGGTTTCGAATTCACAAAATTAACCAACGCAAATTTTAGCAATTCAACTATCGGCACTGATTTTTACAATGTCGATTTAAGCGGTGCAAGTTTTTACGGGACGAAATTTGAGTCGTCTCGAATTATCGAGTCCAAATTGGTCGGTTCAGATTTTCGATATGCAAAAAACGTAAGTGCAATACGTTTCGATGCACCGATTGATTTGAGCCACGCAAATTTTTCAAATGCCGACCTGACCGACGTACACTTCTCGGGTTGTGAACTGATCGGTGCGACTTTTAACGAAACAAAATTGACCAACGCGAGTTTTAGAAGTGCCGGAAAAATGACTTCGGCGACATTTGAAAATGTAGATTTGAGGACGGCGGATTTTGGAGATGTAAATCTGGACGGTGTAAGTTTTGGAAAAGTTCTTCTGAACCGGATAACAATCTGGAACGCAAAAATTAAAGGAGCAAAGATTTCGCGGTCAAAAACCTATTATACAAATCTCGACGAATGGGAAACTCAGGACTTCGACTTATGGAAAGCTGAGGGCGGAACGGTCGTTGATTAAATTTTCAATTCGAAGGTCAAAGTTTTTAGCACGAATCAGAAATAAAGGAATATCGGGAAATATAAAATTATGACTAAATTAATGATCAAAACAATATTTTTATCGTGTCTGTTTTTCGCTTTTGCGGGGCAGGCAAATTCGCAGGAAGCCTGCAAAACTGTCCAAACGCTTGCCCAAGAAAATGCGTCAATTGAGGAATACTCTAAACAGTGGAATTGTTGGCGGTTGAGATGTGTCTACGGGGTTCTGAATATGTCGGGGGCTTATCTGCCTAGCGCAGATCTTACGCGAAATTGCCCTGATTTAAGCGGCAGAAATTTTACGGGAGCAAATTTGCGGAGCGCCACAATATCGAATTCAAATCTTTTATATGCAAACTTTAGCCGTGCGAATTTAAGGGGAGCGAACTTGAGTTATAGTGACGTCAGCGGAGCCAGCTTTGAAAATGCGGATTTGAGTGGGGCTGACTTTACATGGGCAAAATCGCATGGTGCGAATTTTAAATGGATAAGGTTGCAACCTAAAGAAAAAATCATTCGGCTTCGGCTCAAAAATATGGTCTGCACTCGTTCGGATGATGAAGGTCCCGGTAACGATGCCGATATTAGTTACTTTTATGTCGGGGTTAAAGGAAATTATCGGAATAATTGGAATGAATTGTATAAATTTAGAGCTGCCACCGAAGGCGATCAGAAAACAATTCCCAAGGGTTACAATTGGGTGGTAAATGAGGAATTTTTATTCTCCGCCGAAGACAATCAGGATGTAAAGTTTGAGATAAGGGTCTCGTTGATCGAGGCTGATGCGGGGAATGTGGATGGCGGTGCACCGGATGATGAAAAAAGCGATGAGACTTTTTTACTTAATGTAACAGTAAATTCACAGGCAGTTAGATACTCAGTAGTAAATTCTGATGTAGGCTTCGACCTTTATTTTGAGTATGAAATTGTTTACACATGGTTCCCCGATTTTTGATCGAAAAATATGCCTTTAAGTTTGAACTGAACTAGAGAACGCCGACCGAACGTAATTTTTGCCGGACACTATCCGCGGAGCATACTAAAACACAGAAAAAAGAATTATGAATAAAATAACAATGGTCGCAGTTCTAATATTTGGACTTTTTTATATCGGGACAAGTTCTGCGATCGCTTAGGGGAATTGTCCATCCACGCTTGAGGAAGATGCCTTGACAGCGTGCTGGCAAAAAGAAGCAAAAAGCGGCAGTAAAGATCTGCGTGATGCGTATTTGGTTAATGCTGACCTAAGGAACATTGATTTACGCCGGGTAAACTTAACCGGAGCTCAAATTGTAAATACCGATTTAAGCGGGGCAAATTTAAGTGGAGCAACTTTAACCAAGGTGAATTTAGGAGGAACCAATTTCACCAGTGCAAATTTTAGCGAGGCGAAAATTACGGGTGTCGTTTTTCAAGGGAATAATTTGACCAACGCCGATTTTACGGGAGCGATTTTTACAAGAACAGCTTTTTGGGACACCAAGATTGGCGGTGCGAAAATTAATCTCATTCCATTGCAATGTAAAGTCACAACTAATGGAGAAAATCTCAATTGGGAAGATTCGAACGGTAAAGTTTACGGAAGTTTGAAGAACGGCACGATTGTTTATCGAGACTTTTTTGCTTGGGATAACGGACGAATAAACGTCAGCGAACAGCGCGGCGATGAATTGGTTAGTGTCGGTTTGGTTGATGGGAAATTTGTAACTTGCGGCAGCATACAAACCGAAAAGTCAAAAAGTTCTATTCAATCGCAAACTTTGGCGGGCAATTGGAAATTGAGTTCGCTGTTGATTGAAAGCGATATGCTTTATGCGATCACCGAACCTTTAATCATAAACTTGGACGGAAACGGCAAAATCTCCGGCAATGGCGGCTGCATTGATTTTCAAGGAAAATATGCTTTTAAACAACCGAAAAAACCATTCAAAAAACCGCAGAAAATTACATTTAGTCAAATTGTTTCAACCGATAAAGATTGTGAAACGGATTCAAATACCGAAAAAGCATTTTTACAAAGTTTGAAAACTGCCGCTACGGTTGTTTTTGAAGAGGGATATTTGGTCATCAAAAACAAACCTTCATTTGTTAACACTTCATACGGCAGAATATTGACTCAAAACACAATGACTTTTGTGAGGGGAAACTAAAACCAAATAATGAGAAGGAGAATATTTATTATGCGTTTCAAAAAATCTATTATTGTTCAATTTTTACTGTTTTTAATTTCTGTTTCGGCTATTTCCTGCAATCTTGCGAAAGATTCGGAAACCGAAGAACTTCGCAAAGAAATCGCCGACCTAAAGAAAGAAAAAGATGAACAAAAAACTTCTAAAACAGAAGAAAACAAAGAATCAGAAAACACCGAAGAATCAAAAACAAAACCGAAAACAAAACCGAAAACGAAATCACTTCCGATAACCCGCGACGATGCCGGCGATCTGATGGTGAAATGGGAAGAAGCACAGGACAACGCCGATTTCAACACCTACAAATCGTGCTATTCCCCGCAGTTCGTCGGAATTAAACTGACTACGAGCGGAAAGAAAACCCGAATGAATTACAGGCAATGGATGAATGACCGTCAGCCGATGCTGAAGAATATCATTGATGTCGGTGTTCAAAGTTTAAAAATAGACATTGACGGCAACACCGCAGTTGCTCAGTTTGAACAAACATTCCAATCGGCAAATTACCAAGATTCCGGCGGAAAAGTCATAGAGATAAAAATGTTCCCGGACGGTGCAAAAATCGTTTCGGAAGAGATGACATCTTCAAATTAAGTAAAGTTTGTGCATAAAATCGCTGGCGCGGTGAATTATGCACAGGCTAATTTATTAAGCGGGTGAGCAAATTATTTCCAATTGGAATGTCCGTTTTCGAGCGCGGTTCTCGTTTATATAAGTAGAGAGAGAAATTTGCAGGACGATTTAATATACTTTCCCCGTCCCAAAAATTCTGGAGAACATTATGAAAATGCTAAACAATTTATCAATTTTATTTGCCGTCGCAATACTTTTTACATTTGTCGGTATCGGTTCGGTTTCTGCGCAGGAATTTAATATTCTTGTGAACAATGTGGATTGTGTGGATATGGAAAATAACACTTTGCAAGACAATGTGCGTCTGAAAATCGCGCCGTGTGATGACTCTTCCGCCACACAGAGATTTCAATTTGTCGAAAAATCAGGCACGGTGTATGCGAATATTAAAGTCAACGGCAGTCGTTGTTTGGAAATTTTTAGCAAAAACACGAATAACGGCGTTGATATTACGCAGTTTAATTGCGATAGCTCGTCCGAGCAGGCATTTCGTCTGCCGGGTGGTTTTGATTTTTCGGGCAGAAATAATTCGCCCGTCACGGGAGAAATATCTTTTTCGCACAGCGGCAAATGTTTCGATACTCAAAATCGTCCGTGGATTCAGCAGTTTCCCTGCAACGGTTCGGCGAATCAGGTTTTTCAAATCAAAACTGCGCCGAGATTGTCGCCTAACTCGCAATTTCTTATCAAATGGGATGGCGAAGTAACTAAAAGATTACCGATAAAAATCGGTCAGATAGAATTAACGGAAGTTACTTCTTATTGTCAAAACGGTTGCGATTGTTTAGAACCTGATGAAAACAAAGCCGCGCTTTTTTTAAGCGGTTGGACTCCGAATCTTTCGGCGGGAGCGCAGAGAGATGCACAGGCGTTGGCTGTCAAACCTACGATTGTGGCGGATTATTGCGTTTCCGGTGCGGCTCAGCAAGGACTCAATCTGGAAGTTCAGATTTGGGACAAGAATATGAACAATGCGTTCGGAAATTCCTACGATTACACGATAACTCCGAATGATTCTGCGAAAACCGCGATTTTGCCGACGGGTTCATCGGAAAATAATTTATGGAATAAAATCTCGGCAAGCACGGATCGGCAGAATTTTCAAAATTATCTGAATCTTTACGGGCAGAACGGAAAATATGCCACGCTCGCACGTTTGAAATTATCAAACTTGCCCGTCGTAACGGCAATATCTGCGCCGCCTCCGGGCAATACGTCGGGACAATTAACGGTTGAAGATCAATTCTGGAATTCCGTTAAAAACAGCAGCGGCGCGAAGGATTTTCAAGCGTATCTGAATAATTATCCAATGGGAAATACGCCGCGCTCGCACGTTTGAAAATAAACCAAAATCCGACGGCGCAGATGCTTGACGATCAGCAGTGGGACAGAATCAAAAACAGTAGAAATCTCAACGATTTTCAAAGTTACCTGCGTTCTTTTCCAAACGGAAATCACGCCGCCGAAGCGAAATTAATAAAAGATCAAATCGAAACCGAACAGGAAACCACCGATTTTCTGAGAAATGCTTCATTCGGTTCACTCGGCGAAATATCAGGTGAGCGGAAAGTTTTCATCACGGCGACGAATTTTGACAGCCGAAATCGAATCGTTCAGGAATTGCAAAAGAAAGCTTCGTCGCTGATTATCGTTGCCAATAAACAAGATGCCGAGTTCTTTATCGAATATAAATTACACATCGCATCCGCGTGCGATCCGGGACTAAGCACCGCAGTTAATGCCTGCGAACTGCACACCGGAACTTTGTGGGTTCACACGATTGTTGACCAAAATACGGGCAGAGATTTTAACCGAATCCTTTGGAAAACGACGAAGACGAAA
>JBGTKR010000022.1:0-13428 GCA_041744535.1 Pyrinomonadaceae bacterium | reverse complement strand
GCTTCGGGCGTTTTATCAGCCGTCGAATTTGTAACGGGTTTTGTATCCGTCGAACCGCAGGCTGAAAAAATCGCCGTGCATAATGTCAATATCAATATTTGTTTAATCATTTTGTCTCCTATTTTGTTTGTTTTTATTATTGTTCGTTAATTGCTGCAGAAATGTGCCACTTCGTAAACGATGGTTTTTGTGCCATTGTCGGGATTGGAAAAATAAGACCATTCTGCCGGACAAAGAAAGTGCTGTTCGCTCTTTGTCCTTTCTGAAATGTGCTTTTTTTTTGAAATTAATAACCTGTAAATGGAAACTCCTCACTCATTTTGGCTAGCACACCTTTTGTCAGTGAGCCGAGTCCCGGCATCTGTATTCCCCAACCGCCGCTGATCGGAATACGCTTCGGATTTGTAGAAATCAATCCGTTGCTATCAATAATTTTATCAATCGTCAGATACATTTTGCCGCCGACGCTGCTGCTGCCTAATGTCGCACCTGCCTCCTGAGTTAGTGTCGCCTCAGAGTTAAATTGATATAATTCAGCTGGTTTCGTTGTGGTAAATCTCGTTGGTTGACCGGCTTTGGTTGCCGATCCGGGTCCGGGAATTTTCGGTATGGAAATGCCTGCTCCAACGCCCGTAAACAAGAAAAACATCGTTCGCCGCCGCAGAACATCAACAATCTGGAAGAAATAATTATCAGTCTGCACAACAACTGCCGCAGATCCGCCGCCGACAACGCGGATTTCATAAATAGAGGATTGCGGCTTGATTTTCGGCTTGCGAACCACTATCGGTTTCGTTCCGAAGACGATAACATCCGCGGCACGCCAGTTCGGCGAATTATCCGACTCACCGGCGATGTAATCGGGAGCATCCTCACCGAATCCATGATCTATATTGACCTTTCCCTCGATAGAAATTCCTCTCATTGCCAACTGCTCACCAAGAAAATACTTAACCGCCGTTGCCCGTTCCTTTGAAAGTTTCAGATTAGCTTGTGTGTTTCCTACTTTGCTGGCATAGCCAAACAAATCAATCCATGAATTTGGTCTTGCCAGAATTGCCGGAACAACCTCATTTTTGAGCCATTCCTGATGACCGGGCTGGAGTGTAGAACTTCCGGTCGGAAAATTTATTAAACGTCCAGCCGTCGCTGCGTGTGTTCCGTCAAATGCCACGAATTTTTCCATCTCCGTAACATCTTTATATTTAGCCATAACCTTTCTCCTGTTATATTTTTGTCCGCCGGCAGCCGATCCTCATTTAAGAACTTGACTACCGACGGCAATATGTTTCTCCACGAAACCAATTTGGAGGCTGGAACGCGAAAGAAACAAATCTGGAAAACTTACTTTTTGATTTCCGAAGTGTGATCGGCGGCGACTTGCCAGCGTCCGTCACGCCAAACCCAAGTGGTTGTGTATCGTTCACTAGCCGCAAACGGCTTGCCGTCTTTGTCCGTTCCTTTAAATCGAAAAGTTCCGGTTTCAATCGCGGCGTTGTTGCCGATGACTCTTACCTTTTGGTCGGTGGTTTCGACGAATTCAAATTTCGTGCCGTTTTTATAAGTCGCCAAATCTTCCGTCTTGTTTCTGACCACGCCTTCCGAATTCGTGTAAAGATATTCGTCGGCGAGAATTTTTTCGATTTCCGACGCATCGCGGCGTTTTATCATTTCGCCGTATGCTTGTCCCATTTTAAGAACCTGCTGTTCCATAAGTTTTCGGTCGTGCGGAGCTTCCGACCAATGATCGGCAACGAGCATCCATTTACCATTTCGTTTTTCATAAACTCCGGTGTAGCGTCCCTTATCCGTATGCGGTTCGGCATTTGCATCGTTTGTCGGAACTGTCGCGTATGTCCAATTTCCCGTAACCAACGCCATATTGCCGGAAACTTTGATTTTTTCGACGGCAGTCGTTCCCGACACCACTTTGTAATTCGTATTTGCAAATTCCTTACGTATATCTTCGAGAGATTCGACACGATTCATCATCTTGCCGGAAGGGTTTGAATAAACGTAGTCATCAGCCATAACGCTCTCAAAAGCTGCGATATTTTTGTTCATATAAGCTGCATCCAGCCCTTTGTGAATTTTCATAATTTCCTGTTCAGCTTTGCTGTTTTGTGCGAAAGCCGCGAAAGCTGAAATTGTTATCAGTAATGTTACTTTTAGTAAATTTTTCATTTTTATATGCTCCTTATTTTGTTGATTTTTCTGCAAAATTGTTTTTCACTAATCTTCGATATAACGAATCTCTTTTTTGGAAAATCCGGCGAGCGAATTTCCGCACAGATCGTTTTCCGCCGCGTAGTGAATTTGGTTGTTTTGAAATAATTCTTCGAGAAACGATACGTCGAGATTGAAGATCAAAGCCGCATCCTGAAAAGCAAAAGCCATCGTGTCGCATCCGCATTTCGGACAAAATTGAAAATTCGTTTTGCCGCTTTTTATTCTGATAATCGTCTGGCTGTGTTTTTCAATCGTGATTTCGACTCGCCGTTTACCCTTTTCGTTCATATTTCTCCCGAGATTTTTTATTGTCTGTATTTCGGCTTTTTGTTAAGATTAACTTGTTTTTTTCGCCAACCCGAATGCTTTAATTTTCCGAACGCATTCAGTCTGGCAGAAGTTAGAGCTAAAAGTCCCTAATTTTATGAAAAAAAGTTCCTAAATTTTCCTAAAGCGAAAAATCAGCAGTCCCAAGCCGATTGTTAAAAACGATGCAGACAGCACGAGAAAAAAAATTTTCCTTCGGCGAATTTGAACTGGATGCGAATAAACGTCTGCTTTTCAAACAGGGAAAAGCCGTTTCGCTCAATCCGAAAACATTGGATTTGCTTCTGACTTTAATTGAAAATCGCGGCGAAATTTCATCCAAAAACGATTTGCTCGATAAAGTTTGGGAGAATCAATTTGTCGAGGAAAATAATCTGACGGTTCACGTGGCGGCTTTGAGAAAAGTTTTGGGCGAAACGAAAAACGAGCATCGCTTCATCGTAACCGTGCCGGGCAAAGGCTACAGTTTCGTGGCGGAAGTATTTGCTGAAGATTCATCAAACGAAAATAGTTTAACCGTTTCGCAATTGGAAAACCGGATTTTGATGCCGGATGATTTTGATGAATCGGAATCGCTCATCGGACGCGGACGGGAAATTTCCATTATAAAAAATCTTTTACGGGACGAAAATTCCGGTTTAGTTGTTTTGACGGGTGCGGGCGGAAGCGGCAAAACAGCGTTGGCACGATTTGCGGCAGATGAATTAACTTCGGATTTTTCCGAAGGCGTGTATTTTGTCGAACTTGCTTTCATAAGCAATGCCGAACTTATCATTTCAACCATCGCCAAAAATCTCGGCATCGAAGAAACGGGCGGAAAATCTCTGTTTGACCGTTTAAGGAATTTTCTAACGCAGAAAAAAATTCTGCTTGTTCTGGATAATTTCGAGCAGCTTCTGCCCGCCGGCGTTTTGCTTGTTGAAGAACTTCTCAGTGCATCAAAGCTGCTGAAAATTTTGATAACCAGCCGGATCGCATTAAAAATAAATAATGAAAGAGAGGTTGCGGTTACTCCGCTTGCCGTTCCGCCGACGCGGGATTTTGGTTTTTCAAAAAACGATCTAAACGAATACGCGGCGGTCAGACTTTTTGTGTCGCGGGCAAAAACGGCTCGTCAAGAATTTGTTTTCTCGGAAGAAAATGCGGCAGCAATCGCCGAAATTTGCCGCCGTTTAGACGGTTTGCCGCTTGCCGTCGAGCTTGCCGCCGCCCGAATAAAACTACTCGCTCCGAAGGAAATTTTGGTGCGTTTGGAAAACTCTTTGAAACTGCTTTCGGGCGGAGCAAAAAATCTGCCGGAACGCCGGCGAACAATGTTCGGAGCAATCGAGTGGAGTTATGAATTACTTGAAGATGAGGAAAAATCTTTGTTTCGGCGTTTAGCAATTTTTTCGGGCGGATTTACGGTTGAAGCCGCCGAAGCCGTCTGTAATGAAAATAAATTCAAGAAGGAAGATTCCGAAATTTCAAATCCCGCTTTTCAAGAGGAAATTCTCGATCTGCTTGCATCCTTGATTGACAACAATCTGCTCGAAACAAAAGAACAGACGGACGGCGGCGTGCGTTTGAAAATGCTCGAAGTCATCCGCGAATTTGCTTTTGAATGCTTAAAGAAAAGCGGTGAATTGGAAATTTTGCAGGAAAGCCATACGGATTTTTACCTGAATCTGGCGGAAAAAGCCGAACCTCATTTAACGGGCGAGAATTTGGCTGAATGGCTCGAAAAACTGGAATTTGAAATTAACAATATTCGTGCCGCATTGAATTGGTCTTTGAAAAAAGATGTGGAAACAGCCGGACGAATAGCGGGAGCAACCCGTTATTTCTGGTCTAATCACAATTATTTAACGGAAGGACGCGAATGGATGGAAAAAATATTGGAGAAAAGCGAAGAAATTCCAAATGCCGTTCGTTTCAAATTGCTAAACGCACTCGGACAATTTGCCAGAAATCAGGGTGATCTGTCGGCATCACAAAAATTTAATGAAGTAGCATTAAAGGCGGGAAAAGCGGCAAACGATTTGCGGCAGATAGCTATTTCCGCCCACGGTTTAGCGGCAATAGCAACCCGGCAGGGTGATTTTAAAACGGCACAAAAATTTAACGAAGAAGAACTGGAAATTGCCCGCGATTTGAACGATGAATATATAATTACGATTGCACTTTCCGCTTTGGGTGATCTGGCAATTGCACGCGGCAAACCGGCGGCGGCACGCCCTTTAATCGAAGAATCACTCGCCCTCTCCGAAAAAAGCGGCAACACATATTGTTCGAGCGTAAATTTTATCAATCTCGGTGCGGTTGCTTACGATGAGGGAAACTACGAGGAGGCTTATAAACATTTTGCAGAATCTCTGACAGCCGCCCAAAGTTTAGGAAACAAAACTCTTATTTCCTGTTCGCTCGACGGATTTGCCGCCGTTGCCGCAAGTTTTGAAAACAATAAACAAGCCGCCCAACTTGCAGGTGCGGCGGAAAAATTACGCGAATCAATCGGTTACGAAATAGAGCCGACGGAACGAATTTTCCGCGACGCATATGTTGCAAAAATCCACGCTGCGTTGGATGAAAAATCTTTTGACGATGCTTTTGAAGACGGACGGGAATTAAGTTTGCAGGAAGCTCTTGCTCTTACGTCAAAAGAGGATTTCATAAACATAGAATCCTCCGAAATCGTTATCGAGAAGCATACATTTGAGCGTATAATAATTGAAGAAGAGATCGTTGAAACTGAAATTTAATCAATACCGCAAAAGTAAAATCTTTTTAAGCAGGATTTGATTATCCATTGGCATTAGCTGTTTTCGTTTTTTTTTCCAGATCAACCACAACCGCTTTTAAATCCGCAAATGTTTCGTCTAAAATCTCTTTGAAGTTTTCGACATCCGACATCGCTTTTGCATCAGACGAAAGTCCGAAATACAAATCTCTGTTGTAGCTGAAAATCGCACAACCCAAGCCCAAACCGTAACCAACGGGAACATACGGATAATGTTTCAACATCTTTTGCCCGACCAGATAAAGCGGAATCTGCGGACCGGGAACATTCGTGGCGACCATATTAAACGGCGGCACGGGAGCATCGGCGAGTTGACCGATAACCGACTGCAAAGGTGCGGGCATTATCGAATACATCGCTCCGAGCGTCAGCAAACTTTCGGCTAATTTCGTTTCCTTCATTAACCCCATTTTCTTATTCACATAATCAAAACGCTCCGTTAAATCTTCAATATCAAGCGGAATTTCGACAGGTAAAATAGAAATTAAATTCCCCAACGCTCCACGCTGATTTTTTTGCCGCAGACTTGCCGGAACCATAAAACGCACGATTCTGTCTTCTAATTCTACGCCGTGGCTTTTTGCGTAACGCGAAACCGCTTCGCTTAAAACCGTTAAAACGACATCATTGACCGAACCGTTCAGGACGTTTTTTATCAATCTCGCATCGGTAAATGAAAATTCGCTCCACGCCAGTTTTCGCTCGCCCGAACAAATCCCGTTAAACGGCAGAGGCTTTGCGGGCGTTGTAACGGCGGGCAAAACATCCGCCATTGCGGGTAATTTTTCCGCCGTCTTCGGATCGGCAAGACTCGATGCCAGATAAAACATTCCGCCCTGCATTTCCATAAAACGATTCATTCCTTCTTCCATCGCACCGAGCATCGAATCGAAAAATGCCCGCGTCGCATCTTGTTCTTTCGGTTTCGCTTTTTTAGGTTCAGGTTTCGGCGGAGGCGGTTCGGGATTCGGCGAAATGTCGAACATTATCTTTATTAAATCAACCCCCGAAATTCCGTCAACCATACAATGATGAACTTTAGCGATCATCGCCGATTTGCCGTTTTCGAGGTTGTTTATCATAAACAATTCCCAAAGCGGTTTGTTGCGATCCATCACATCGGTCATCTTCTCGCCCGCAATTTTTATCAAATCTTCATACGAAACTTTCTTTTTAGACTTTATCTCGAAAATGTGGTTTTCAATATCGAAATCTTCCGCCTCTTCCCAGGTCGGATGAGCGATATTAAACGGATCGGGAATGACTTTTTGTGTGTAACGCGGGATCAAATGCAAACGGTCAGAAATATGTTTCTGCAAATCTTTCAATGAAACTTCGGCTTCAAAAACGCTCGTCGAACCAATATGAAGCGGACATTCCTTCTTCTCCAAATACAGAAATGTCGCATCAAGCGATGACAAACGGCGATTTAATTCAGGTTGGCTCATTGTTTTGTAAGTCGTGAATGATAAATAATAAATAGTGGAATCAATCTTTTCTATTAACTATTCTTTATTTTCTACTCACTCAAATCTTTTCCGGTAAATTTCAAAATTTCCTCAACTGTCTTTTGCGGCATTTCTTCTGCGGTAAGATGTCCGCAATTTTCAAAAATTACGAGCTTTGAATTTTCGATCAAAGTATTCATTTTCCTGCCGGCTTCAAGCGGCGTAACGTAATCTTCCTTGCCCCAAATCAGTAAAGCCGGGACTTTTATTTTGCTCAAATCATCTTCAATCGGATACAAATCCCATTGCTGCTGCGTTAAAACTATGGCTCTCTGACCGTTATTTGTTTGAAGCGGCAAATGATACATTTTCAAAGTTTTATCCGTAACTTTGCTGTCATCAAAATAACTTCTTTCCAAACTCGCACGAACCAAATTATCCGAAATCAAACCCAACGCCACAAATGCTCTGCCGATAAACGGGATTTCATAGATCGAAGGTGTTGACGAACTTCCTTTAACCGATTTTACGCCCGCACTGTCAATCAAGATCAAACCTTCAACCCGGTTTGGATTCTGCAAAGCGACATTCAGCGAAACTTCTCCGCCCATCGAACTTCCCGCAAACCAAGTCTTTTCGATTTCCAATTTATCAAGAAACTTCCGCACCAAAACCGCTTGTCCGCGTTTTGTGTAATCTCCGACAGGTTTTTCCGAAAACCCGAAACCCTTTAAGTCAACCGAAATCACCCGAAAATGTTCCGACAAAGGAACAAAAACATTCCGCCAAGTGTAAGTCGAAGAACCGTAACCGTGTATCAAAACAAGCGGCGTTCCCGAACCCTTTTCCTGATAATGCAGCTTGATACCGTCAACTTCGACAAATTTGCTGTATTCCACATTCGGAATCTCTGCTTTATGCTCTGCAAACGAAACATCCGTCGGACGCGAAAACCAAAAAATCGTAAATCCAATCGCAAGAATTACGATCAAAACCACAAAAATTTTCAAAACTTTTTTAAGAAATTTCATTATCAGCTAAAACCGAAAGCATCGAATATTTAAAACAGAAAACGATTAACGCTTTACGATTAACGATTTACAAATCTTACTCATTAAAACCCGTAACATCATAAGACATAATAATTAAGTCGTGCGTCCGATCATTTCGGTCAATTACACAATCAGCGAGCAGTGCTTCCATTTTAAAACCCATTTTTTGAAAAACATTGATCGCTCCCTTTTGTGATGAAGCCATCCGAGCCATCACTTTTCGCAAGTTCAAATCGTGTGCGTGTGCGAAAATCTCGCCCGCCAAAATACTTCCCAAACCTTTGCCGCGAACTTCCGGCGAAAGCATCAAAATTATTCCGCCGAGATGTCTTGTCCAGACTTGTTCTTCGTGCAAAAGGCTTCCGTGTCCGACGAGTTCACCATCTTTTTCGACCAGAATTGTCTGCAAAATCTCTTCATTCAAACGCCTAATCCAATCGTCAACCGCCCCTTCTTTCGTTATATCAACCGCCAAAAACAGCAAGTCATCTTCGGGAAGCGATCTTGCAAATTTCAATAACGCTTTTTTATCTTTCGGTGTCATCAGGCGAAGCGTATATTCTTCACCGTCAATCTCCGTTCTCCAAGGATATTTTCTTTTCACAGCTGATTCTTTTGCCATTCAATAACGCTCCAAAAATTTAAGTTAGTTGAGGGGTCGCGGAGTTTTTCAAGGCGGAAACCCGACAGTTATGGAGGGTGCTTTTTGGATATTGCCGGTTAATTCCCGAACGCACCCTCATTGACATTCGGGTTTCTGCCCAAAACTCCGCGATCCCTCAGTTAGTTACAGATTATCACAGAGTTTAATTAGTCGGCAGTATAACTTTAACTGCCGACTATTTCTTATCTTTCCCGAAAATCGGCATTTGCGAAGCCATATCGAGCCAGCGTTTCTGGATTTCGACATAACTACTCATTGTTGCTTGTGCAAAATCTGCCAATGCCGCCGCCGGATTTGAATCGTCAAGATTCATTCCGTCTTTGACGGCTTTAATCATCTGCTTATTTTGTTCTTCGGCAAATTCGAGCCAAGCCTTACGCATTTTGACCATTGTTTCCAAGCCTTGTGCCGCGACGTTTTGAACATTGCCGATAACATTCGGATTAGACAGACTCGTTTCGCTTTTAACGGTTTTCATTAAATCCTCACTCTGCGAAATAGCGATTTCCGACCATTGTTTCTGTGCTTCGACAAAACTCGCCGTCGCTTCCTTTGCCCAGGTTGCCATCGCTTCGGTCGGTGCGTTTTCCGCCATTCCCGTTACGTTTTTGACGGCATTGAAAACGACTTCATACTGCTTCGTCGTCATCTCCAGCCACATTTTTTGTGCTTCGGTCAATTGCTGAACAATGCTTCTCGCCCAATCCGTCGAAGCGTCAGCCGCTGCTTTTGTTTCCTTTTTGGTTTCTTCCTTCGCACTTGCGGTCTTTTTCGTTTTTGCCGACGGTTTCGCAATACCTTTTTTCGCTGCCGATTCAGGTTTTGCTATTCCTTTTTTTGCCGTTTTCGTTTTGGCTTTAGTTGTTGATTTCTTTGCCGTCGTCTTTGCGGCGGTTTCGGTTTTCGGCTTGTCCGCGGTTTTTGATTTTGAAGCGGTTTCGGTTTTTTTCGCCGTTGTCTTTTTCGTGTTCTTTTTTGTTGCTGCCATAATCTTTAAAATTGCTAAAACCACAGATCATTACAGATTAACTTGATAAAATGTCAATCCGTATTAATCTGTGGTTTCTTCCTGTCTATTAAATTTTTCTATACTTAAATATACAAAAAATCCGCGAATTCTGACAACCCGCAGACTTTGATAAAATTTGTAATTACTTGGTTGCTGTTTTAGCTTTTGCAGTCAAATTCTCAACCGTGTCCTGAACATTATCAACCATATTCTTGCCGATGTCCATAACTTCTTTTTGCAGGGGAAGTTCCATATTCGCAGTTGCGTCAATTAAATTCTTGCCGGTTGTTTCAAATAATTTGATCCAATCCTGACGAATTTTCGATGTCGTATCCCAGTAACTTTTAGCAACTTTCATTGCTTCCATAGCTACATCATAATCAACTTTATACATTCCCTGAAGGTAATCTTCGGTAACTTCCGCCGTTCTAACCGTAACATCAAGCGTAGCCTGTGCGGTGTCTTTGGTTAATTCTAATGCTTTATCAATGGTGTCGTTTTGTTTTGTCTTTGCCATAATTTTTTATGTTCTCCTAAAAATTTTTATAAATACTTATTTTTTATCGCAGCCCGTTTGAATTGCTGCTCGATGATTCAAATAATAAATGAATGGCTATTCATTGTCAAGCGTTTATTTCGCATTTGCGAACAAAAAGCCGATGATAATTCATAACTAATGTATTTGCTTCATTTAAGGTCGAAAATATTTTGCATTAGGTTGATTAAACCTTCTGCATTCCAAGTTCTCTTCGCATTTGCAAACTATTTTATAATGCGAAAATCAGTAAAATTATGATATTCTCTAAAACAATATGGCGAAAAAGAAGAAACAAGAAGATGATTTTGACGGATTAATAATCAAGCGTTATAAAAACCGCCGGCTTTATAATACGGAAGAAAAATCTTACGTCAGCTACGAAGACTTAGCAAAGATCGTCCGTGATGGAACGGACATAAAGGTAATTGACTCGGACGGCGAGGATGTTACCAAAGCGGTTTTGATTCAAGTGATTTTAGAAGAAGAAAAAAACGACAAAACCGTTTTGCCGACGGATTTTTTGTTCCAAGTTCTGCGTTCAAAAGATGATTCTCTCAGAGATTTTTTCAAAAACCATCTTTCCGCAAGTTTCGATGCCTACTTAAAAACCAAAGAAGAATTCGACAACCGTTTCCGAAGCATTTTGGAAATGGCGTTTTCCGCACCGCAGACGGTTGAGAAATTGATTCCGGGAGCGGAAGTGATGCGGGAAGTTTTGACGGGGAAAAAGAAGGATGATGAAGAAAAGTAGTCATTATGGAAACGATAAAAACATTAGGTAAACAGCCGCAAACCTTTTTTTTGTGCTGCTTCCAACTTATCTAAAAAGACTTCACGCGGGATTTCTTTTGCTCCGAGTTTTTCAAAGTGCGGAGTCATTACCTGCGTGTCGAGCCACGCTGCACCGCGTGATCTTAAATGTTCTACAAGGAAAATAAGTGCGAGTTTTGAAGCGTTCGATTTTTTGTAAAACATACTTTCGCCGCAAAACACGCCGTTTGCATCCACGCCGTAAAGTCCGCCGACAAGATTTTTTTCCTTATCCCAAACTTCGACGCTGTGAGCATATCCCTGTTCGTGAAACTTCTTATAAGTTTTTATAAATGCTGAAGTTATCCAAGTTCCCGCTTCGTACGGACGTGCCGTTTTTGCACAATTTTTTATGACCGATTCAAAATCTTTATCAATCGTGAACGTCCAATCGTTTTTCTGCCAAGCCTTCCGCAGACTTTTCGGAATCCGCAAATCCGTAAACTCCAGAATCGCCCGCTGTTCGGGACAAAACCAAGGCAGCGGAAGCCCGTCAATGTGCCACGGAAAAATTCCTCTATCATAAGCCTCACGCAAATTCTCAACCGTCAATTCACCGCCGAAGCCGATAATGTCCGCCGCATTATAATAATACTGCCCGAACATCACCCAATCGGTAAACTCGTGTGTGCGTGGATTTGGAAACTTTATCGAACTCATTAAGATACTTTTACCACAGAGACACAGAGAAACACAGAGAAGAAGAAGAAGAAAAAAAGAAAAGAAAAATCTTTACCTGTTATCTCTCACAAATTGTTAAAATCTCCGTATTTCTATTGTGAAATTTTTCCTAAACTTCCATTAATTTCCAGCGTCCGCGTTTAAACAAAATTGCCGAAGCAACCGCTAACATCGAAAATGCAATCGTTATCGCCCAGAAAACTCCGTGCGGTCCCATTTTGAAATAATGGGCGAGAACATAGGCAAGCGGAACTTCAAACATCCAAAACACGAATAAATTCAAATATGTCGGCGTTCGCGTGTCGCCCGCACCGTTAAAGGAAGTTTCCAAAACCATTCCGAAAGCATAGAACAAAAATCCGTAGGAAATGATTCGCAAAGAATCGGCTGCATACATCAAAACGAGCGGTTCTTGTGTAAAAATTCCCGCGATCTGTCCGGCGAAAATTACGAAAATTATTCCGATCGAAGTTTGGAAAATTGCGTTATAAAATGCCGCTTTCCAGACCGATTTTTCGGCACGGTCGGGTTGCTTTGCTCCGAGGTTTTGTCCGACGAGAGTTGCGGCGGCATTAGCCAAACCGACGGCGGGAAGCAGTGCAAAAATTATCACGCGGATTCCGATTGTGTAACCCGCCACGGCTTCGCTTCCGAAACTTGCGATAACCGTCATCAGTCCGAGCCAACTCGTCGTTCCGATGCCGAATTGCAGCATCGCCACCCACGAAAGACTCCATAAACGCTTGAATCTTTCGCCGACGAACTGCCAATGCTCACGGCGAATTTCAAAACGCTTTTCGGTGAAAAACATTCTGTAAGAAGCATAAATTACACCGATTCCGCGTCCGATCAAGGTTGCAACCGCCGCCCCCGTTACGCCGAGTTCGGGAAAAATCCAAACACCGAAAATAAATAGCGGATCAAGGATACAGTTTAAAATATTGGCGATCCACAAAACACGCATCGCAATCGCCGCATTTCCCGCCCCGCGAAAGATCGCGTTGAGCAAAAACAGAAACACTACGACAAAATTTCCGCCGATCATCAGTCGTGCGAAAAGCGTCCCTTCACTGACGACCTGCGGTTCTGCACCGAGCAAAGTTAAAAATTGCGGTGCAAAAATGACCCCGATCACGCCCATTAAAACAGACACGATCAAACCCATATAGATCGCGTGTGTCGCCGAACGTGCCGCTCCGTCCGCATCCTTTTCGCCGATTCGCCGCGAAACCATCGCCATTGCACCGACCGCCACGCCCATCGCCACGGCGTAAATTATAAACATCATTGATTCGGTAATGCCGACAATCGCCACCGCATCCGCACCTAAACTTGCCACAAAGAAAACGTCCACGACCGCAAATACGCTTTCCATAATCATTTCAAGAATCATCGGAACAGCCAACAAAAAAACCGCCAAGCCAATCGAACCTTTCGTAAAATCCCGCTCCGAACCGCGTATCGCTTCCATAAAAATCGAGCGAAACGAATTGTCATACGTCATTTCTTCCGACGTAGAATCTACAATATTAGACATTGTTTTATAAAACCTTTTTTCTATTGATTAAAACTAAACGCACGAAATGTGCAGGAGAAATCCGTTTGCAATTTGCAGGAGTTTGCAAAAACGAACACGGAAATTTGCGGTTTGATTAGCTGGCAGCGATTTTCATAATTAAGGAAATATAGCATAGGAATTTTGTTTGTAAAAATATGGAAGTTATTTTTTTTCCTCAAAAATATTTTAGATTATTTCGCAGGCTCAGGAACAACGGGACACGCGGTTATCAATTTGAATCGTGAAGATATTGCGGACGGCGGAGAAGGAAAACGCAAATATATTCTCGTTGAAATGGGCGAGTATTTTGATACGGTTACAAAACCGCGTATT
>JBGTKR010000021.1:0-4317 GCA_041744535.1 Pyrinomonadaceae bacterium | reverse complement strand
CCGCGTTTGTAATTGTCGTTTTGGCTGTGGTCGCGGTAGCGGACTTTTTGTTCGAGTTTGCCGATGATGGCGTGGGCGAATTTCGTGTCGTCTTCGAGGTTTCCGGCACTTCCCAAACCGCCCGGACTCAACACATTTATTTCCATCAGTTTGTCTCCGACAATGTCTAAACCGACCATAAACATTCCGTCGGTAACTAATTTCGGGCGGACGACTTCGACGATGTGGAGCATTTCGTCGGTGATCTTGGCTTTTTTGATCGAACCGCCGGAGCTTAAATTACTTCTTGCCGAACCCGTTCCGCTGACACGGCGAAAGGCGGCGAAATGTCCGTCAACAAAAAGCGGTTCGCCGTTGACGACGAACATTCGCGTATCGCCGTCTTTTGCCGCTTCGAGATATTCCTGAGCAATCGCGTAACCGTCGCGTGTGATTGCCTCGATCATCTGGTCAATATTGGCTTTTTCGTCTTTTTTGACAAGAAAAACTCCCGAACCGCCTGAGCCTTGTAAGGGTTTTAAGATAGCTCTGCCGCCTTCGTCCTTAATAAATTTTTGGATTTCTTCTTTATCGCGTGAAATAAGAGTTCGCGGGCGGACTTCGGGCGGAAAGTGCTGAAAATACATTTTGTTTAATGCTCCCGAAAGCGTGTTCGGATCATTCAAAACGATCACGCCGTGCCGCAGAGCGAGTTGACCGAATTCGATTCCCGCCGATTGAGCCCAAGTTCTGTCGGCATCATCCGCCGGATCATTTCTCAACATCAAAATATCCAGATCAGCGATGCGGATTCTCTCTTGATACGCTTTGTCGCTTAGTAAATCTTTAATGTATAACTCGCCGTCTTTGTGCTTTTTGCCTTTCGTCATTCTCGCATTCGCCCGCACGTGATCGTCCGGGTCGGCGGAAAAATTCCCGACCGGAATCGTCCAAGCCTCGTGTCCCATTTCCCGTGCGGCTCTCGCAATGCGTGTTGTTGTGTAACGCGGATGTTCGGTTTCCAAATCATTTATAACAAAACCTATTTTCATAATTTTTTCCCCTTTTCGTTGATAATTTATGCTGTTTTTTCAAACTTTCCAAAACTGTATATTTTTATTTCACCAAAGATGACACAGAGAATGATAAATGCTTAAAATATAGCTTTGAGATTGTTCTTAATAACTCTGTATTTCTGGGATGAAATAAAAATTCTAAATCAAATCCATGACTGTTATTCCTTGTTTTACCTTTTCCAATCTCTCGTTAGTTTCGGGAAACGTCATATAACGCGGTGTCAGCGGCGATGGTTTAAGAACTTCACGCATTTGCAGTTCGCGGATTATCGAAACGTGCTCGGGTCCCATTTTGCCGACGAAAAGCGTTTCGATGTCGCCGCCGTTTCCTAAATAATCCAAAACCTCGACCAAACCACGCAGATAAACCGCGTCTTTTGTTAAACCGCCGCCGCGATAAACACGCATCGTGATATTAAATGCTCCGCGTTTGCTGAATTTGTATTTGCTGCGGAGTTCGTCAAAGACTTCGGCAAATGTTTTGCCGTTTGTCAGACCGCGAACCGCGATGACTCGTGCGGCAAGTGTTCTGATACGTGCAAAATTCAAACCGCCGACCAGATATTCGGCGAAAACCGCCAGACCTTCCTGCAATTGTTCATAACCGGGCAAACCGGAATAGAGCAATTTCAAAGGCTGTGAACGTCCGTTAAAATATGTTACCGAATGCGTGCCGACCTCGTGTTGAATCAAGGCGTTGATTCTCGCTTCGGAAATTGATGAGTAATATCCGACGGTCAGATTTCCGCTCGAAACCATCAAACCCGACGGCATATCTTCTCTGATCTCGACCTTTGCGGTCATTTTCGGATATAGGTTTTGATAATATTCGATTTCGTATCTTGCCAGTTCCGCAACCTTTTCGGCATTCAATTTTTTGCTTTTATCCGCTTTATGCTTCGGCATTGCAAGAATTTTTTCAGCCAAAGCCAACAGATCATCTTCCACGGGCGGAAAAAGCTGCAGACTTTCGTATAAAAATTGCGGCGTGTTGCGGTCTTCGATGAGCGTGATTTGGCGATCTAATTCGATGCGTTTGTCGCGTAGCAAATACGCCATTGTCGGATCTTCGATCTCATCGAATGAAATGCTGTAAAGTCTGCGTTTTAAGTCTTCGGGGTCAATCGTCAACAGTCGATAATGAAAAACCGGATCGCCTTCAAAGCCCTTTTTTTTAAATTCCTTAAATGCTTGATTTGAATTAACGGGCGTAACGGCGGTTAAATAATTGACCTTTTCGCCCAACGCTGCAAGTTCCGCATCCGCCGACCAGACGGCATCTACGACAATTCGCCGTCCGAGAAGTTGCGGTTCTGTCGGACGCTCGGCGGTTTGGACGTGGACGAATTCAAAAAATGTTTCCTGAAAAGCCTTCGACAATTTGCGACGGAAAACTCTTAAAATTGTCGAATATAATTCTTCCGTTTTCGCATCGCGGTAGATCGGCGAAATTTCCAAGCCGATCTTCAAACAGCTTAATTGTGTGATCTGCTGGTCATTTAGGATTGGCGACATTTCGGGCGGATTGCCGGCTTCTCCCGTAATGATTTCGGCTTCACTTTTGAAATATGGAATGTCAAGGTTCTCAAGTGATTCGCGTAAAGTATCAACCGTCGAAGGAATTTCCTTTGTTTTATCAACAAAAATACGAAACTTCGCCTTTGATTCGGTCGTGTATTCATCGGTTCTAAATTCCGCCGCAGCATCCGCCGACCAAACCTCGATTATCAGAAACGCTCCGAATTTATCCGCCATCGTTTTAGAAACGCTCTCGACCAAAGCCGACAAATTCTCATTATTTTCCGCCGCCAAATAAGAAGCCTCACTCAAAATAAGATTCGCCGTGCCGCGGTCTTCTTTGGTTTCGGGCTTACGGTAAAGACACAAAAAAGGCAAAGGACGATCAATATTCAAACGCCCGAAACCTTCAAAATCCCGCCGAACTCCTTCATCTTTTTCGAGTTTCTGCGTTATTTCTTCGATCAAAGAATTTGAAATAATTTGGTTTTCTTTTTTTGTCTTTTTCGGCTGACTCATAATTTTTAACTTTGCGTTCTTTGCGGTAAAACTTTTTCAACCGCAAAGAACGCAAAGGTATTCGCAAAGGTCGCTGAGTTTATTTACAAACGATTTAATTTTGCATCCTCTCTAATTCTTCCAAAACACCCGGCACGGTTGATCGGAGTGCTTCGTGAATTGCTTTAACCTGTTTTTCATCCTTCTCGCCCGACCATTCATCCATCCAGAATTTCTTAAATTCAATCGCCAGACCGCAACCGTTTTCGGCAAAGTTTTCGTGCAGCCACTTAACTTGATTGCCGCCAAAAAATTTCACATTTTCCCGCACATCAAGTTTTCGTCCCATAAAATCAAATGAACGCAAGTCTTCGATAAATCTGTCAACAAGCGGACTCCATTTTTCTCTATCCATCGTTCCCGTGCCGATGTTTACTTCGGGATTTTCTTCGGCAGATTCGGGTTCGGAATCCGCACCGCTGCGTTTGTGGTTATAACTGTGAATATCGAAAAGACAGAATTTTCCGTGTTTATTTTGAGTTTCGTTTAAGACTTCTTTTAAATTTTTGTAGTAAGCGTCATATTCTTCTAAAGATTTTTTAATTATCTCGTCCGAAGGTCTTTCCTTCCATACTTCCAAACCCCAGCAATCATCGGGCGTTACATAAACCGCTTTTTCTCTCGGACGGTTTAAGTCAACTTCAAAACGCGAGCGGAGTGCGACGATCCGAGTTTCCGCGACATCAACCCAAATGCTCGTGTATGGGTCTTCTTCACAAAGGCGGTCGGCTTCGCTTAACTTCATAATTTCGGCAACTTCATCACGCAAACCGTGTCCGTCGTGAACCGCCGTTGCGATTATCGGGCTGTCGCCTTTTTTTAATTTCCAAATAACATTTTTATCTCGATCTTCCGCCGAATTTTCCATACTTCCCCTTTTTCGTTCTTCTTTTTGGTTCTACTGGAAATTTAATGGTACTGCATCAACAGTTATGGAGGGTGCTGTTTGATTAAAGACTTGCCGATTGCCGACAGCACCCTTGTTGACACGCGGGTTTCCGCCTTTTTCCGCCTTGTTTCCACTAAATTCCCAGTAGAACCTTCTTTTTAAGAATGATTATAACACTTTAAAGTTTCGGTAGAAATAAATGCTTTGAGATTGCAAATAAAAAAAATTCCGCACATTGCAGCGGATCAGAGTTTTTACAAACTTGTTTCGCATTGCTTTTGTGCGGATCTTTGACTG
>JBGTKR010000020.1:0-3111 GCA_041744535.1 Pyrinomonadaceae bacterium | reverse complement strand
AGCACAAAATAATTTACCTTCGTGGGATGTCGAAACGCTCGCCGGAACGCCGAAAGTCGGAAATTCTTTTGAAAATGGAAAACTTGCGGTCGGACAATTTCTCGAAACAGACGCGAATTCACGCGCACGGGTTCAAGTAGCAAATATCGGACAGGTCGAGATCGCGCCGAATTCGCGTGTTCAACTTGTAAATTCAAACTCGAATGAGCATCGTCTGTCGCTGGAAAAAGGAGTTTTGCAGGCGAAAATTCTCGCGCCGCCGCGCCTTTTTATCGTTGATACTCCGAGTGCGGTTGCAGTTGATTTGGGTTGTGCATACACCCTCGAAGTTGATAAAGACGGCAATTCAAAATTGCACGTTACAAGCGGTTTTGTGGCGTTGGAAAAAGGCGGACGCGAATCAGTCGTTCCGGCGGGCGCGTTTGCTTTGACAAAAAAAGGCAAAGGAATCGGAACGCCGTTTGCGGAGAGTTCTTCTGCTGAACTGCAAAACGCGCTTTACAAATTCGATTTTGAAAACGGCGGAAGCGAAGCGTTGCAAACGATCATCAGAGAATCAAATTTATATGATTCCCTGACGCTTTGGCATCTTCTTTCGCGTGTACCGAAAAATGAACGCTCGCAGGTTTTTGACGCACTTGCAAAACTTATCAAACCGTCCGCAAACGTAACACGCGAAGGTGTTTTGCGGCTTAACAAACAAATGCTCGACGCTTGGTGGAAAGAAATTGAAAATGTTTGGTTTGAATGAAAAACCAGACGCACTCAGATTAAATGAATAAGAAGTCCGTCGCGCAGTTTCGGCTCGAACCAAGTTGATTTCGGCGGCATAATTTCGTCCGCGTCCGAAACTGTGAATAGATCGTCTATGGTTGTCGGGAACATCGAAAAAGCGACTTGGGCGATGCCTTCATCAACTACCTTTTCGAGTTCCTGCGTTCCGCGTCTTCCGCCGACAAATCCGATTCGTTTATCGGTTTGAATGTCTTCGATTCCCAAGATCGGATCAAGCAGATAATGCTGCAGAATGCTGACATCCAGTTTATCTTTCGGATTTGCATCTGCGGGAACTTCGCCCGTAAAATGTAGTTTCCACCAACGGGCGTTCATATACATACAGATTTCGCCGTGTTCTGCGGGAACTTTACCCTGCGTTTCGGTAATCCCAAAATTTTCCCTTAACTTCTCAAAAAATTCCGCTTCGCTCAATTCTCCCAAATCTTTGACGACACGATTATAAGCCAGAATTTTCAGATCATCCGCCGGAAACATTCCCGCGACGACTCTGTTATATTCCTCATTCCCCGTATAATTCGGATCGTTTGCACGGAAATGATCTCTTGCACGTTTTGAACTTTCCGCCCGGTGATGTCCGTCAGCGATATACAGCGAAGGAACTTCTTCAAACGCTTCGATCCATTTTGAAGTTTCCGTTACACGCCAAACCGTATGTTTTATGCCGTCCGAGCAATGGAACATAATTATCGGTTTTGTTTTAACCGCTGCGGAAATCAGATTTTTAATATTTTGCGTTCCGCGAAATGCAAAAAATATAAGCCCCGTTTGAGCTTCCAGTTTTATCAGATGTTTGGTGCGGTCTTCGACCTTATCGGGGCGGACGTTTTCGTGTTTTTTGATGATTCCGTTTTCGTATTCATCAATCAAGCAGCAAGCGACAACACCCGTCTGCGAATGTTCGCCGGTTGAAACACGATAAATATAAATGCAGTCTTTATCATCCTGCGTCAAAATTCCGCCTTCGACAAATTCCTTCAGATTGTCCTTCGCCCGCTCGAAAATCTCTTCGTGCGTGGCTTCGTAATCTTCGGGAAACTCGGCTTCCGCACGGGTTACGCGAAGAAAACTGAGTGGATTTGCCGCAATAAATTTACGCACCTCCGATGTATAAACAACATCATAAGGCACACAGGAAACTTGCTTTGCCTGATCTTTACCGGGTCGCAAAGCACGAAAAGGTTTGATAGTAGCCACGTTTTAAAATTTTTCTCCTAAAAGATAATAGTTTTTATCGGTTGTTTTACGCAGGTTCAAGATGTGAATAATTATAAATTATAAAATTTTAATTATCGCGGAGAATAGCTTAACTCGAGCATCCAAGCAGAAACAGGTTAAATCGGCTTCCTGCTTTTTCTTTACACCTTAGCGGCTTTGCGGGAATAATATTTTTTCAGAAAAAAGACTCCCGCAAAGTCGCAAAGCCGCAAAGCCGCAAAGCCGCAAAGCCGCAAAGAAGAAATTATAAGTTTTCAAGTTCAGTTTAATTTAATTATGCACGATTGCTTAAGTTTCTGTGCGGAAACATTTTACCGTCTGCCGCATCTGCCAAACGCTTATTTATTGGCTGCTTCTTTATTTGCCGGTTCTTCCTTTTTTTCCGTATTGGCATCGGGTGTGTCTATGTTAGAATCGGGTTCGATCTTTTCCAAAGTCGGCTGTTTTTTCTGCATTTCCTCGACCTGTTTTTTAACATCTTCGAGCATTTCGCCGACTCCGATCTTCCAGCGGTTGTCTTCTTTTACAAATGTAAGTTTGCTCCACGTCTCATTTGCCGGATTTTTTATTTCAACCGTCGCCGTATTGCCTTCGATCTTTTCATTCCGCAGTTCGGGATTTTGAATCATCGGCATAATGTTGGCTTCGTTTTCCTTCATCATTTCTTCCAGAGACATTTTCTGTTCTTTAGCCGCGTCTTCAAAAATCTTGAATGTTTTTGCTGAAACCGCGGCTTTTAATTTTTCAACATTTCTTTCCTTTAAAGCCTCGACATAATCTTTCATTATGACTTTCGGCTCAAATTTAGCCTCGGTTGCTTTGCAGGCGGAAATACTAAGGGCGATCAATATAAATATAATGCTTTTAATTTTCATAATTTTGTAATTTTCTTCTTAAAATTTTGGAATAAGCAGGTATAAAGTATTATTAAAGACTAGATATTTCTCGGTTTTTATTTTTTACTTTTACCTTTTTACTTTTTACTTTCTATCGGGTGCTTGCCTTTGATTTTCATTCATTTTTTTTACCATATTATCCATAAATTTATCATAAGCAACTTTCCATGCACCGTTTTCTCTGACGAAAAACATTTCATCA
>JBGTKR010000019.1:0-16191 GCA_041744535.1 Pyrinomonadaceae bacterium | reverse complement strand
TTGCTGGATAAACTACCAACAACCTACTATCTGCTCCAAACCGTCCTTCGTCTTGATGTTTATACAAATATCTTGCAACTTCTTCAGGGTTTTCTTTAGCAAAATTTATCCAACCATCTTTGAAATCTCTTTTAAATTCGTTCGTTGGACTCTTTGCAACTTTTTGGTCGAAAGAAATTCCATTGATAAAAAAATCAACTGATCTTCTATGATTTAAGGTCGGTAGTATATTTTCATTCTTTTCAAAAATTAGTGTTTCAATAAAATCATTTCTAACAGTATTGATTTCTTTCAGTCTGCGATATTTCACAGCGGCACGTTTTACTTTTTCGTCTTTCTCATATCCAGTTATTTTTTCTGAATTGAGTCTTTGAACAAAACCATCAAAATCCCCTTGCGAAAATGACCACGCTAAATCTCCAAGTTGTATTTTATTCCATTCTTCAAGTAAAACATTCATTGTTGCAAAAGATTCTTTGCCAGATTTATATTTAGGAGTAGTTTCAAACATTTCTCTAATTATCTTTTCTCCTATCTCAAAATCCCAATGTTCTACTATTTTTGTCCAAATTTCATTTGTAGTTAAGTTAAGGACTTTTTTTTCTTTATTCTTGCCTCTCGTAATTATTCTGAATGGTAATTCAAATTTTTTTACATCTTGTAATCTCAGCAAAAAAATTACTGCCTGTTCTTTATTACCAAGAATTTTCTTGGCTATATCTGTTGAAAAGTTGTTTCTTATATCCATAAAAAATGTCAAAATTCCTTTTTGAAAACGTAAATATATTCGTGTTTAAAAATAAAATAGTCGCTCTTTAATGCTCTGTATTTCCAAATATTATTTTGTCCGATTTTTCCGCGATTTCCTTCTATGTTCTTAACTATAATTCCTTTCAGTTTAACCTTAAAATGACGTTTTATCATATCCATACAATAAAACGCCAAAGGATTAACTTCGCTGTTTTTGTAAATATCGCCGACAACGATTGCAAAGTAACGATGTTTATCGAGATATTTCAGAGAGTTTTCACAGACGATTCTGAATTTTTTAATGAATTCTTTCAGATTATTTATTTGCGACAAATCGTTTGGATTATCGGTAAATTTCACAATGTCCAAATATGGCGGGTGCATTAAAATAAACTGGATGCTTTTCTTTGATAAATGTTGAAAAGCAAGATTTAATTTATCATCAACTTGCTGAGTATTTAACTGAATCACATTCATTTATAGAATAGTCAGAATATTCCGTTTCATCTTGCATTTTGTCTTGAACATATTCAATTATTTCTGGATTTATGTCTAAACCAATATATTTTCTATTAAGTTTTTCACATTCAAAAAGAGTTGTTCCACTTCCCATAAAAGGCTCGAAAACGATTTCATCTTTTTTGGTGTAACGTCTGACTAACTGATTCGGAATCTGCGGAATAAAATTACCGTGATAGATGTTTTTGTGCTTGCCGCTTTATCACGTTCTCTTATCAGCCACAAAGAATCTGTGTTTATATCCAACTCTTTCCAGTCTTCGATGTTTAAATCATTATGTTTCATTAAATTGCGAGAATCATACAGGCAATTTGCTCGAATTTAAATTGACGATTTCTCAAACTTTCAAATCGTCAAGGTCTTTTACAATAACGCCGGAGTCTATATTTTGAAAATCGTTCCAATCGTCGGTTAGTAGATCGGCGTTGGTGTATTTAGCGGAGGCGAGGATTATTGCATCGGGGAGTTTTATTTTTTTGATTTTGTTTTTGCGGTAGATTATGGCTTGGTCGGCGATTTCTTTGTTGAGTTCGATGATTTCTAAGCCTGCGAAAATTTCGTCGGTAATATCTCTTTCAAGCGGGTTTTGAAAGTCAAACGCATAACATTCGGTGTAAGTGATTATCGAAGCGAAAAATTTATCGTATCTCGACAATAAATCTTCAACATCAATTTTCCCTTTTGAACCCAAGATAATTGCATTGCTGTCTAAAACGGCTTTAGTCCCACTCATTTCTCAATTCTCTCTGCCATTCAACAGGGTCTTCGATCTCGGCGAAAAGTCCCGCTTCTTGAGCTTTTTTGAACGCTGCAAATAATCTGTCTTTTTTCGCTTTCAAATCTTCGGGCGTTTCGAGCGTAACCGTAACGTGAGCAACTGCGTCGTCGTAGTCTTCAAATTCCTTAGGCAAATGAATCACGCCGCGTTCGATTTTAGTTGTAAATTCGACTGAACTCATAGATTAAAATTAACTCAAAAAGCATTTTTTAGCAATTATTTCTACGGCTTTATGTGTGTCTTGCTTTTATAAAAAGTTCATTTAGTTTAATTTAAAAAGTATGGAGCATTTTGATGTATTGATCGTGGGGGCGGGGCTTTCGGGAATCGGGGCGGCGGCACATCTTCAAATGGATTGTCCGAATAAAAGTTTTGCGATTTTAGAAGGACGAGGAAATATGGGCGGAACTTGGGATTTGTTTCGCTATCCGGGAGTTCGTTCCGATTCTGATATGTTCACGCTCGGTTACAGATTTCGCCCCTGGAACGAAACAAAATCAATCGCCGACGGCCCTTCGATTCTCAAATATATTCAGGAAACTTCAAAGGAATTCGATCTCGACAAGACAATTCGCTACAACCATCGCGTCAACAAAGCCGAATGGAATTCTGGTAAAGCACTTTGGAAAATTACGGCACAAGTCGGCGGTGAAAAAGTTTATTTAACCTGTAATTTTTTGTATCTCTGCACGGGATATTACGATTACGACAAAGGCTACACGCCCGGTTTTGCGGGGATGGAAGACTTCAAAGGGCAAATTATTCATCCGCAAAAATGGACTGACGATATTGATTATGCGAACAAAAAAATCGTCGTCATCGGAAGCGGGGCAACCGCCGTTACACTCGTTCCGGCACTTGCCGAAAAAGCCGACCACGTAACAATGTTACAGCGTTCGCCGAGTTATATTTTATCCGTTCCGGCAAAGGATAAAGTCGCAAACTTTCTACGCAAAGTTTTGCCGAATCGTGCCGCTTATACAATTTCGCGTTGGAAAAACGTGATGTTCGGTTTGGGACTTTACGCACTTTCACGCAGACGACCGCCGATGATTAAAAACTTCATCAAAAAAGGCGTGAAAAAAGAACTCGGCGAAGAATTGGCAAACGAACATTTTACGCCCGAATACAACCCTTGGGATCAGAGGCTTTGCTTAGTTCCCGACTCCGATCTATTCAAATCAATCAACGATGGAAAAGCCGGTATCGTAACCGACCACATCGAAACATTCACCGAAAACGGTCTGAAACTAAAATCGGGCAAAGAATTAAAAGCCGACATAATCGTTACGGCGACAGGCTTAAATATGAAACTGCTGGCTGGATTAAAATTGATTGTGGACGGCGAAACCGTTGATCTTTCAAAAACGATAACCTACAAAGGAATGATGTATAGTGATGTCCCGAACGCCGCTTCCGCCTTCGGTTATACAAACGCTTCGTGGACTTTGAAATGCGATCTGACCGCTCAATATATCTGCCGTATGCTCAACTTTATGGACGAAAACGGCTACAAAATCTGCACGCCGCGAATCAACGATCCGTCAATAAAATCCGAACCGCCCGTAGATTTCACCTCCGGCTACGTCCAAAGAGTTATCGAAACTTTGCCCAAACAAGGCTCGAAACTTCCCTGGCGTGTAAATCAAAATTACATTAAAGATATTCGTATGTTTCGCTACGGGAAAATTGATGACGGGACGATGGAATTCAAAGCAAAACCCATAGAACAAAACTCCCGAACAAGGACGGCAAATCAAACGAGATAAATTTATGAGTCTTACGAAAGAAAGCGTAGTTGTGATAACGGGAGCGGCTTCGGGAATCGGTCGTGCTTTGGCTGTGCGTCTGGCACAAGAACCGATTGCGGGAATCGCCATTTCCGATGTCAATGCGGAAAGTTTGGCAGAAACTGAAAAATTAATTAACAATCCAAACCTAAAGATCACAACCCACATCGTTGATGTCGCCAGCGAAGAAGAAATGCGAAACTTCGCCGAAGATGTAGTTCAAAAACATAATCGCGTAACTCACATTATCAACAACGCCGGTGTCGCACTCGGCGGTTCTGTTGCAGAAATTTCAATCGAAGATATACGCTGGCTGATAAACATAAATTTCTGGGGAGTCATTTACGGCACAAAATTTTTTCTGCCCCATCTCGAAAAACAAAAATCCGCCCACATCGTCAATTTTTCAAGCCTGTTCGGTTTTATCGCACCGCCCGGACAAGCGACTTACTGTGCCAGCAAATTCGCCGTCCGCGGTTTTACCGAATCTCTCCGCCACGAACTCGAAGGCACAAACATAAACGTCTCCGTCATACACCCCGGAGGCATCAAAACCAACATCGCCAACACCGCCCGCATCGGCAAATATGTCAAATTATCCAAAGAAGAGATCGAAGCCAGACGTGCTAAAGAAAACCAAAACCTCAGCCGCACAACTCCCGACCAAGCCGCCGAAATTATCGTCAGAGGCATCAAATCTAAAAACCCGCGTATCCTCATCGGTGCGGACGCTCGCCTGCTCAGTTTTATCACGCGAATCTTCCCGCGTCGCTATTTTTCCGTCATTGATTTTATCAGCGGCGGCAGACTTAGAAATGACTGAAAATTTCTACACAAACATTTTTCCCGAAATCAAAATGCTGAAAAGCTTTTTGCGTTATTGTATTTTAGCTCAGATAAGTTTTCACACGAGTTGCAATTCTCCTATAAATTAAGCCGTTTTCATAATTGGCTGCATCCAAATCCATTTTATATTCACCCTTGAAACGATACATTAAAGTGCCTAATGGACTTTTAACCCTCGCAAAAACTATTCTGCTGTGAACTCTTTCGGCTTCTGCAATATGGTAATCAATTAGGGCTTATTCAAAGTCGAAAAAAGATATTTGAAAATTGAAAAGACTTTCCAGAACTGGTTTGATGTTATTTCGAGAACATTTTTACCAGAGAAAAGTCTTTTATGAATACTAAGTAAAAGGAATTAAATAACCTGACCCACCAAATAAATTTAATTCTTAATCGGTGATAAAAGTGCAAGGTTTTGACCTGCGTGTTTCTGAGAATAAAACATGTTCTTATGTTAAAAGGCTTAGGCGGCGGCTTAAATCAACAAGCAATTCGTGCCGCACGAAGCATAGAATTTGAACCTGCATTAAAAGACGGAAAGCCTATTTCCGTAATTAAAGTTGTCCGATATGACTTTACAATCTTCTAAAATTATTTCCTTTTAACCTCAATAATCGGCGATTTTTTTTTCTCACTTGTTGCAAAAATTGATGTCGCGTCCGCCGAATAGCAGATTGCTTCGCCTTGTTGACGTTCTCCGAGTTCGATGATTGATGGCTCGTCCTTCCAGATTTCATCGAAGTTTTTTTCATCCGAGTCTGTTTCAATTTCGTAAGCATTAAAATAATCGCAGAGAATTATACGCTTGCCGTCAGGTGATATTTCGCCGCCGGTAACGAGTCCGTTGGGGAGTGCGGGAAGTGAAAAATCGGCAATCTTGTTGAGTTGAGTTGTTTTGTTCGTTTTATAATCGGAAAGTTTATAAACTCCCGAAGCACCACTGAAACGCTTGGTTAAGATGTAAATATTTTGCGTTTCGGGATGCACGAGAAGTGCTTCCGAATCGTGCCTTATGTCGGGATATGTAAAACTTATCGCTTCCGCTTTTTCGGTGATTAACGGATTTTTGTCGCTTGAAGTTTTGTCTGCATCGGAAACTTTCGGCTCTTTTATTTTATAAATTGAAAAAACATTTCTGACGCGGACATTATTTCCAATGTCGCCAATATACAAAAAGCATTCGCCCTGTTTATTTTGAAATGTTGCAATGTCTTCCCAATCGGCATTTTTTGCTCCCGCGACTTTCCAAGTTCCGAGATTTTTGCCCGTTTTATCTAATGCGTAAATGTGATTTTTATTGCCCGAATCGTTGTGAGTCCAGAGAATTTCCGCGTTGCAGCGTGAGTTGACAAGTCCGCTGCTTTCCTCAATTTCCTTTGATTTGATTTCACCGATAATTTCAGGTTTATCAAACTTATCGGAGAGATTTTTTTTCGGCGGATTTATATTTGTTTCTGTTCGGGATGAAACCAGCGAGCAATTCATCAAAATAAAACACGCAAAAAGTAAAGATATGACAAACCCGAAATTTTTAGATATAGTTTTGTAGAACATTAAATTCCTCGAAAGTATTATAACGCAAGTTAGTTAAGCAAAGTTCGCAGAAAAACTTTTTGCAGTCAAAAAACGTATTGTATTTTAATGATTGTCGGAACGGAATGGCTCGTCGAAGCCGAAAATTGCAATGAAAATCTTTTACGCGATGAGCAAACGCTTCGCCGTGTTTTTGATGCGATCATCAGAGATTTAGGATTAAAAACTCTCGACGAAGGTTTCTGGCATAAATTCCCTAACGAAGGCGGCGTAACGGGTTTGGTCGCTCTGACCGAATCGCATCTTGCCTGCCACACATATCCCGAACACAAAATCGCCACCTTTAATTTATATTGCTGCAGAGAACGTCCCGAATGGAACTGGAAAAAAAATTTAAGCGAAATGCTCAAAGCCGAAGAAGTTTCCGTCACAAAAATCGAACGTGGTAATAAAAACTCAAAATCCAAAACCCGAAATCTAAAATCTAAAATCGCCGGAGGTGCATCGTGAGCGTTTTAAAAGCCAACTGCCCGAATTGTGCCGCACCGATTGAATTTAAAGCGGGTTCGACGATTGTTGTCGTTTGTCCATTCTGCCGTTCGGCGGTTGCGAGAACTGATCGAAAGTTGGAGGATTTGGGAAAAGTTGCCGAAATTGTGCAGTCAAAATCGCCTTTGCAGTTGGGACTTCGCGGAGATTATCTCGGCAATAAATTTGAATTGACGGGAAGGGCACAGATCAAACACGGAGCAGGCGGATTTTGGGACGAATGGTATGCGACATTTTCAAACGGTTGGGTCGGTTGGCTGGCGGAAGCACAAGGCAGATTTTATATGACTTTCTACAAACCTCTGCCCGAAGGTTTTCAAATTCCGTCGTTTGAAGAAATCCAACCCGGACAAAGATTGGACGGAATCACAGATAAAACTCACTTGATCGTCAATGAAAAAGGCACGGCAACTTATATCGCGGCGGAAGGTGAAATTCCCTATAAATTAGAACCTAATGAACAATCGGATTATGCCGATCTGGTCGGCAAAGACGGGGTTTTTGCCACGATTGATTATTCATTTGATCCACCTTATCTTTTTTTCGGACAGGAATTAACGCTTGCCGAAATGGGTTTGGCGGATAAACGGACGGCGGAAAGAGAAGCGAAAATCGCCCCGACCGAAGAGATGAACTGCCCGAATTGCGGCGGAACTCTGGAATTAAAAGCACCCGATAAATCCGAGCGTGTAACCTGTCCGTATTGCAACTCGCTTTTAAATATTAACGAAGGAAATCTCGATTTTCTAAAGGCTTTAAAGCCGAATCCCGCACCGCAGGATTTTGTTTTACCGATTGGAGCAAAGGGTTCATTCAAAAATTTTGCGGACGTTGCTGAACTGGAAATTATCGGAGCGATGACGCGAAGCGTTACGTTTGACGGTGTGAAGTATTTTTGGAACGAATATCTGCTTTACAATCCGAAGGTCGGCTTTAAATGGCTGGTCAATTCCGATAATCATTGGAACTTTATTGATCCGGTCAATGCGGCGGAAATAGAAGTTTCACAAAGCTTTGCGGGCGTGAAACCGTCGGTCAAATATAAAGGTAAAAGTTACAAAATTTTCCAAGATGCTCCGGCACGAGTCGAATATGTCAAGGGCGAATTTTACTGGCGTGTAAATCAAGGCGAAACCATTCAAGCGGCGGATTTTGTCGCACCGCCGTTTATGCTTTCGCAGGAAAAGAACGCTAAAGAAGTAAATTGGTCGCTCGGAACTTATCTGAAAAAGGAAGATGTTGAAAAAGCATTCGGCGTAAAAAATCTACCGAAACCTTTTAACGTCGCACCGAATCAGCCGTTTGAAGGCGGCGGTTTAATAAAATACGGATTTTTACTGCTGGGAATTTTATTAATTGTCGGAATTTTTATGATTCCGCTGACCGGACTCAGTTCAACAAAATTAAATCAAGAAATACTTCTCGATTCTCTGCCGCAAAGCAGTGCGTCGAAAGTTGTTTTCACGCAACCGTTTGAACTCGAAGGAAGCGAAAATGTCCGAATTACAGGTTTTGCTCCCGTCAGAAATTCTTGGACGGAATTGAATGTTGATTTAATAAATCAAACAAACAACGATGTCGAATCCGTTTTAATTCCGATTGAATATTACAACGGCGTAACGGACGGCGAAAGTTGGAGCGAGGGCGGGCAAACGGAAGACGCAACAATTTCGGCAGTTCCGGCGGGGAAATATGCACTTCGCATTGAAGGAAGTTGGAAGGAATGGAATAAACCGATGCCGGTTCGCGTCAAAGTCGAGCAGAATGTAACACGCGGAGTGAATTTTATTCTGGCATTTATATTTTTGGCAATCGGTCCGGTCATCGGACTTTTCCGCAAGTTCTCGTTTGAAACACGCCGCTGGAGCGAAAGTATGTTCGGCGGAAACTAAAGAAGTGGTAAACGGTGAGTGGTAAGTGAATTTGTAAAATCATCCCAACTTACCACTTACCACTCACCACTAGAAAAACTATGTTAAGAAAATTGTATTACGTATTGGGAATCGGAGTTATTCTGCTTTACACGACTTCGAGTTGGCTCGGTTGGGAATTCCTGAATTCGGGGCGAAATCGTTCGATCATCGGAGTTCCGTTTATTAGCACAGGTTATCGTGGAGGAAAATAATGTTGATGAGTTTATTAAATTTTGGTGCTTTGGCATTCGTCGTTAAATTTGCTGATTTGGCGGAAGTTTTAGTTACAACGCTGATTTTCGTCTTTATCGGTTTGATCTTTTTTGCAGTCGCCTTTTTCGTGCTTGAAAAAGGTTTGCCGTATTCGGTTCACAAAGAAATTGAAGGAGACCAAAATACTGCACTCGGAATTATCATCGGCTCAATGCTGATCGGTATCGCCATAATTATCGCCGCCGCAATTCACGGATAATTTTATGGCAAAGGATAAAATCCACGAAATTGTCAAAACGGCTCTTATTAAAGACGGCTGGACGATCACCGATGATCCTTATACTATTGAATATAAAGAAGTTATTTTGTTCGCAGATTTGGGTGCGGTAAAATTGTTTTCGGCTGAACGGGCGGGAAGAAAAATAGTTGTTGAAGTAAAAAGTTTCAGTAGTATTTCCAAAGTTCAAGATTTAAAACTAGCACTTGGTCAATACAAACTTTATAATGTTTTTTAAAGAGAATATCTTCTGAACATAAACTTTATCTTGCTGTTGGTAAAGATATTTATGAAGAATTTTTCACAGGTGAAGCGATTGATTTAGCTCTACGGGAGTTGGAAGTTTCCGTGATTATTGTCAATCTTGAAACTGAGGTAATATCAAAATGGATAAGATAAGAAAATATCGTCAAATGATTATTGAAATCTTAAATAATTATAAAGAAATACTTGGTCGGCGAAAAAATCCGCCGATTGAATCGTTTTTTATTTTTGATGAACAAAATGATAACTATACCTGGCTCAAATTCGGTTGGCAGGATGGCTCAAGAGTTGAAACGATCACCGCTTTCATTAGAATAATTGACGGGAAAATTTACATCGAAGAAGATTTAACTGAAAGAGGAATTGCCACGGATTTGATGGAAAAAGGAATTTCGCCGAAAGATATTGTGCTTGCGTTTCAAAAACCCGAAAAACGAAAACTTACGGAATTTGCGTTGAATTAATGAACCGAACTCCGCTTTTATTTATCAATGTTATCATTATCGCAACCTGCGGTTTGATTTACGAATTGCTTGCCGGAACTCTGGCAAGCTATGTTTTGGGCGATTCGGTTACACAATTTTCTTTAATTATCGGCATTTATTTATCGGCAATGGGAGTCGGTTCGTGGCTTTCGCGTTTTGTTGAAAAAAATGTTGCTGAAAGATTTATCGAGATTGAACTCGCCGTTGCAATTCTTGGCGGAACTTCCGCACCGCTTTTATTTTTAACCTTTGCCAATGTTTCATATTTCAGCGTGATTTTATACGGAGTCGTCTTCGGCATCGGAACTTTAGTCGGTTTGGAAATTCCGCTGCTACTGCGGATTCTAAAAGACGAATTTGATTTCAAAGAATTGATCGCCCGCGTTCTCGCACTCGATTATGTCGGTGCTTTAGCCGCTTCGATCCTTTTCCCGATCTTTCTCGTCCCGACACTCGGCTTGGTTCGCACATCGCTGGTTTTCGGCGTTTTAAATGCCGCCGTCGGACTTTGGGGAACGTGGCTGCTTGCGTCTTTGCTGACCGAGAGAAAAATTTTAATTCTGCGAATAAAAGCCGTTTTGGTAATTGCTCTGCTGATAATCGGAGTAATAAAATCCGATTCCCTAACAACTCTTGCGGAATCCGCACTTTTCCCCGATGCGATAATTTATGCTAAAAGTTCATCTTATCAAAGGATTGTCGTAACCCGCGGACGCACCGGATTTTCGCTTTTCTTGAACGGCAATCTGCAATTTAATTCATTCGACGAATATCGCTATCACGAAGCACTTGTGCATCCGGCAATGATTTCTTTTGAAGGCGAACCGAAACGGATTTTGGTGTTGGGCGGCGGCGACGGTTTGGCGGTTCGGGAAATTCTAAAATACAAATCGGTTGAAAGCGTAACGCTTGTTGATCTCGATCCGGTAATAACGAATTTAGCAAAAAATCTGCCGATTCTTGCCGAATTAAACAAAAACTCCTTAAAAGATAAGCGTGTGAACGTAATAAATGCCGACGCATTTGTTTGGCTGGATAATAATAAACTTTCGCCATTTGATGTCGCCGTTATAGATTTTCCCGACCCGAATAATTTCGCACTCGGCAAACTGTATTCGACGAGGTTTTATAATCTGCTCAAAACGAAATTAAAACCGGATTCATCCGTCGTCATCCAAAGCACTTCGCCGCTTTACGCCCGAAATTCCTACTGGTGCATCGTCGAAACGCTCGAAGCAGCGGGATTTATTACAAAGCCTTATCAAACAACCGTCCCGTCATTCGGCGTTTGGGGCTACGTTCTCGCCAAACGAAATAATTTTGAAGAGCCTACAAAAATTCCCGAAAATTTGAATTTGAAATTTTTAGATTCAGATTCAATGACTTCGATGTTCGATTTTCCCGTTGATACTTCAAGACCAAAGGAAAAACTGGAGATAAACCGTTTAGATAACCAATCATTAGTCAGATATTACGAATCCGAATGGCGTAGATTCGAGTGAAATTAGCCACGAATAACACTAATATCACGAATAATCAAAAAATTTATTCTATTTCTTTATTAGTGTTATTCGTGTAATTAGCGGCAAAAAAAGTATGTTCACACGCAGGGAAATATTAAAAGCATTTGTCGGATTACCGCTTGCACTTGCAACTTGTAAGACAGGTTCGCCGCGAAATGATTTTGACGGCAAGATTGTTGGTGCTTCAAATAATATCGGACACATTTTGCGTGAACGCAGGAATTTTGAAGTTCCCGCAAGCAACTGGAATGACACAAAAATCGCCATTGTCGGCGGAGGGATTGCAGGTTTAACCGCCGCTTGGAAATTGAAACAAAAAGGACTTAACGATTTTGTTTTGTTGGAATTAGAAAATAAATTGGGCGGGACTTCGACGAGTTCGACATCGAATCTTGTCAGCTATCCGTGGGGAGCTCATTATTTGCCCGTGCCATTTAAAGAGAATACGGAACTCATTGAATTATTGGACGAAATGCGTCTGATCGAATCAAAAGATGATGAAGGAAATTTGATAATTCCCGAACAATTTTTAACCCGCGACCCGGAAGAGAGAATTTTTTACAAAGGTCGCTGGTATGAGGGTTTATACTTGAATGCAGGTGCAGACGAGAAAGATTTATCACAGATGAAAGCGTTTCAAACGGAGTTGGATCGTTGGATAGATTGGCGTGATGCCGAAGGGAAAAGGGCGTTTGTCGTTCCCGTAAGTCAATGCTCGAATGATGCGGAAGTTCTCGCACTCGATAAAATTTCGTTTGCCGAATGGCTGAAACAAAAGGATTTTGATTCCGAGCGTTTGATCTGGTATTGCGATTACGCCTGCCGCGACGATTACGGGTTAAAACTCACTCAAACTTCCGCTTGGGCGGGACTTTTTTATTTCTGTTCACGAACAAAAAAATCGGGCGAAGAATCGCAGTCCTTTATAACTTTCCCCGAAGGCAACGGGCGTTTCGTGAATCATTTTGTTTCCAAAACAAAGGATAATATTAAAAGTTCAAACATCGTTGTCGAACTGATTCCGAATGAAACGAGCGTTGATGTAATTTATCTAAATACGAAAACAAACCAAATAAACGGCTTGCGTGCCGAAAAAGCGATCTTCGCCGCACCGCTTTTTACGGCTCAATATTTGATTCGAGGTTTTCGGGAAAATCCGACTTTTAATCCAAACGAATTCCAACATAATTCGTGGTTCGTCGCTAATTTATTCTTAAAAGACCGTCCGAAAAATAGATTTTCGAGAGATTTTCCGCTAGCGTGGGATAATGTTTTATACGAAAGCAAATCGCTCGGCTACGTTGTCGCCACGCATCAGAAAGGAATTGATTACGGCGAAACGATTCTGACATACTATTATCCGATGGCTGCGGAGAATCTGCGACAGGGAATGCAGCAGTTATTGAGTTTGGATTGGAAGGAATTAGCCGATATTTGTTTAACCGATCTGGAACAAGCTCATCCGAACATACGCAGTTTGACAACCCGCATAGACATTATGCGTTGGGGACACGCGATGATCTCGCCCCGCACAAATTTTATGTGGAACGGCGAGCGGACAAAGGCACAAAAATCATTCCGCAACATACATTTTGCCCATTCCGATCTGAGCGGAATCGCAATTTTTGAAGAGGCATTTCATCACGGCTTACAGGCAACGCAGGAAGTTTTTAGAGTTTAAAGTTTATTTCATTCCGAATTTGAAAAAAAAATCTCATAAGATTACTATTTGATTATAAATTTCTAAAATAGCCCCTTCAATAATTTTTAACTAATATTGAATTTTTTAGTCTTTTTTTTACCCTCAAAAATAAAAAAGATAATAAAACTTTTGAGATATTAAAATCAAAAGGAGGTATTTTTATGAAAAATTCACAAATATATCCGATTGCAAGAAATAATGATCTGGTAATGCTTGAAGCGGAAGATGAAATTCTCGTCTATGATCTGAAGGCAAATAATGCTTTTTGTTTAAATCAAACGGCGGCGATGGTTTGGCAGACTTGTAACGGAAAAAACTCGATTGAAGATATAATAAAACACATCAACTCAAAATTAAAAACTCAAATTAATGAAGAATTCGTGCATTTTGCTCTGACGGAATTACGGGATAAAAATCTGGTCGAGAAAAATTCTATCTTGACGGGAAATCAATTTTCTTCACTGTCAAGACGCGAAGCCGTCAGGAAATTAAGTTTTGGAACGATGGCGGCACTTCCCCTGATAAGTATGATCGCCGTCCCGACTGCCGGGCAAGCTATGTCTTGTGTGGAAGTTACCGATCCCTGCACGATTGGCGGAACTCCGTGTTGTCCGGGAGCGGGAAATTGTGTTGCAGGTGTAGGTCAATGCTGTAATTTTTCGGCGGGTTTTTGTGCCGATAATACTCAATGCTGCGGCACATCTTTCTGCTGCAAACCGGCGTTAGCACCACTCGGTCAATGTATTCCTCTCGGTAATGTTTGTCCATAAATGAAATTATTTTGCTATAATATCCAATGTTTTGGATAAGTTGAACAAACAAAATTATTGGATATTTTCAAGAGAGGTTGATCTGTCGGTCTTTCTCGGAAGTTTCATCGCGGCAATAATTCTTCTGGCAGTCGGCTGGCAGTTCGGATTTTTGGATGCGGAAACGCCGGATTGGACTTGGATTTCGGCGATTTTGCTGATTGATGTCGCTCACGTTTGGTCAACTTCCTTTCGGACTTATTTTGATCCGGCAGAATTTAAAAGCCGCATTTGGCTTTATACGCTTGTGCCGATTTTGGGATATGCTTTCGGCGTAGTTTTGTATTCCGAAGGCGAAATGATTTTCTGGCGTGTGCTGGCTTATTTAGCGGTCTTTCATTTTGTAAGACAGCAATACGGATGGGTGGCACTTTATCGCCGCAAAGCAAATGAAACTTCTAATCTAACTTGGTGGATTGATGCTGCCGCCGTTTATCTTGCAACGATTTATCCGCTTGTTTATTGGATGACATCTTCAAAACGTAACTTTAATTGGTTTGTTGAAGGTGATTTTATCTCGATTCCCGCATTTCTTGAAACTATTCTTTTTCCAATCTATGTGTCGGCACTTTTAATTTATTTCGGAAAATCAATTTATTTGTATTTTACTCAAGGGTTCTTAAATATCGGTAAGGATATTATCGTTATAACGACTGTGATTTGCTGGTATGTCGGGATCGTTGCATTAAATTCCGATTATGCTTTTACGGTTACGAATGTGATAATTCACGGTGTTCCGTATTTTGCTTTGATATATTTTTATGCAAAAATACGGCGGGAAAATTCGACAAAGTTTTACAAAGTTCTATCCAATAATTGGATCGTATTTTTAGCTACGCTTTGGTTTCTTGCTTATGCCGAGGAACTTATCTGGCATCGCGGAGTCTGGCACGAAAGAAATTGGATTTTTGGCAGTAACTGGGATTTGGAAAACTGGAAAATGTATTTGATTCCGCTGCTTGCAGTTCCGCAGATTACTCATTATGTTTTGGACGGGTTTATCTGGAAACGCAAAAGCAGTAATAATTATCGTCTTATAAAATGATGAAAAGAAGAAATTATAATTCAATATATTTCATAAATTTATTACTTCTGCTGGTTTGTCTTACAGCTTGTAAGACAACTAAAAATAATTCGGGAGATACCGATGGATTTCTCGGTTCTTCGGAGGATACGGCACAAGCGGTAGAACTTATAAATGATGCCAACAATAATCTTAAAAGGATAAAGATTCTTTATACTCAAAACAACCGGAAATTTGATGAATTCAAGCAAGCTCTGGCGAATAAAGATATTGAAAAGGTTAAAAAACTAGCCGATGAACTGCAATATGCAATAAATGACGGATATGTTTTGGCGGAAAGTGCTAAGGGAAGTATAGCGAAAACACAGGAATTAAATCTCAATCAGACATTCAAGGAATATTTACAATTAAAGGAAGCCAGCCTCGATATGCAGATCAGAGCGTTTGACTTTCGGCGGCAGTCGGCAAAACTTTTTCGTGATAAATTCGGCACTGACGACACGATACAATTAAAAACCGCTCAGGAAACTTTTAAGCAGAATGAAGAAAAATTCGCTAAATATATGAAGGATGCGGAAGAATTAAGCAAACAAGCCGATAATTTGGCAAAGGAAAGTTTGAAAAAGAAAAAAAACTGAGAATTGTAGTAACTATTTTCAGAAGCTGTTTAGAGATTCAAGAATTAGGGATAAAGCAATAAACTAAGGAAATAGAACGCGGATTTCGCAGATTTGGCGAATTTTCACGGATTCAATAAGGAAAATCACGCTGCAAGCGGACGGGGAATTCTTTTAGACTTATTAAAGCAAACACGAATAATTTTTTTAATATAAGAACCTCCAAATTATATTTAAATTAACAATTAAGCACACACACGATAAAAACGGAAAATCATATTTTAGTGTTCTTAAAAATTATAATAAATAGGTGTGGTGCTGTGACCTTTAAAAAGGTTGCTTTATCCAATGTTGTTCATTTGACAAATATCACAGATTTAGGTTTACTCTATAAGCTAATGCAAAACTTATTTGGTTTTGATCTTAATTTTAAAGAAACTTTGTTCGTAAAGAACAATAGGGGGAATAGATAAAATGAAAAAATTTACAATACTTAGTTGTGTGATCTTGTTAGCAATGGTTTTGATCGGCTGTGAAACAATGCCGGAAACAAATTCAAATACAGCCGTTGTTACTGACGAAACAAATGTTACCGTGGA
>JBGTKR010000018.1:0-3564 GCA_041744535.1 Pyrinomonadaceae bacterium | reverse complement strand
AATAAATCTTTTGCCGGCATAAATTATATGTTCTCTTTCCAAACTGTAAAGTTGCAGAAACTACTGCTTTCGACATTTTACTAATTTGACTCAAGCATTTTCGCCTTTTTTCTATCTGCCTCGGCTAAATCTTTACGTTTGAGTCGTTCAAAAACAGCCGCACGATTCCGATAAAATATCGGACTTTCCATTAGTTTAATAGCTTTAGAACAATCTTCTAACGCTTTATTATAATTTGCAAATTTATCAAGATAGAGAACACATCGAATATTATAAAAATGAGCGTATTCTGGTGCTAAGTCAATTGCCTTGTTGAAGTCAGCCAACGCTAAATCAAATTTACCTTTCTGCATATAAATACCTCCTCGAAGTGAATAATTATTTGCAATTGGTTCAATGTCAATTGCTTTTTTTATATCAGATAACGCAAGGTCATATTGCTCTTTAAAATAATATGCAGCACTTCGCTCACTATATGCCGCTGCTAATAGTGGATTAAACTCAATGGCTTTTGTGCAGAGTGCTATTGCTTGATCGTAGTCTTCAAGTCCGTTTTGTTCCTTGCATTGAAGATAGAGTAAGCGAGCCTGCTCAGAATTTTCCGATGTTTTCCCTCCCGATTTGCTTGCTTCTTTTGGCATTCTAAATTTTGAATCATCTATCGGCACATTAACTTTTATAGAATTAAAATAATATCGAAAAGTTAAAGAAAATCCGGGAGAAACTTGATGAGTAACTAAGGGCATTTTTATCCCATTTATTTCAATAAAATCTTCAATAAAGACTTTTACGGGAATTGAAATATTTTTTTGCCCGCCTTGACTTTCAAAAACAAAATCCTGCCGCAAAAGTAATCCTGTTTGTGTGTCGAAATACATTATTTCTGGTGTGCCGACTGTGGGTATCGCCTCAACAACGAATGTTTCTCTATCGCCAACTTTTTCCTTTCCCTTTATCTCCATTTGTGGATAAATATTCCTAAATTGATTTATGTCGGTCGCACGACTAAATTCTATCCCTCTTCTCATCCGAGCCAGTTGAGTATCAGTTATTTTCTTACTCCGGTAAAATCTCTAATCCACCCGGTTTCCCCATCGAAACCCTCCTGATGAATAATCGTGTCGGCTATCTTCATTTCAAGGAAATATTTGTTTGGAAATTTCGCAATTCGAGTAATTTTTCCGGTTTTTTTCTCATTATTGGAAATCTGCTCCAATTCTCCAACCATAATTACCGATTGAAATTTTTGAATAGCTGTTTTTCCACCAATCGCCTGAATATATTTTTCAAACACTTGCTCGGCTGAGGGTAATTTTTCGGCTGTCGGTTTTGGCGAATTTACTGCTAATGATTTATCAAACAGAAAATAAAATTCACCGCGTAAAGAAGAAGATGTCCAAGGCACTTGCTTGCCGTCGCTTTTTTGGTCAACGGCGATGGTTACTTGTTTAAAGGCTTCTTCTATTTTTAAATTCGGTTGTTTAATGTGTTTTAAAAGTTCCGCCGTGTAAAGACCGTTTCTGCCCGTGCCGTCCGAAGCGGTTCTGTCGGGAGAAGTCGCATATGCGATAAAAGTTCCCGTCGGTGCGGTAACTTGTGCCAAACCGCCGTCGCCCGCATCTCTGCTCCAGCTTCGTGCAAACGGATTGTTGCGGCAAGCGTCGAGAACGACGATATTCAAGCCGTTGTTTGCAGTTGCCAGTTTCCGCAAAATTAGGTCAAAATTGAGTGCGGCAAAATCTATCTCATCCTCGCGTGTAATGTCGGCATTGACCGGAATCAGATAATTGCGTCCGTTCACCTGAATTCCGTGTCCGGCATAATAAAACAGTCCGACTCCGCCGGAAACTTTCAGCTTATCGCCGAATTCCCGCACTTTTTCGGTCATTTGCTGCAAATTCAGATTTGTGCCGCTGATAACTTCAAAGCCGAGTTCATTCAAAGTTTTCGCCATATCGTTTGCGTCATTAACCGGATTCGTCAATTTTCTGGCGTTTGTATATTCTCCGTTACCGATCACGAGTGCGATGCGTGCCGCTTTGCTTATGTCAGGTTTCTTTTGAGTTAACTGACGGTTTTGTGCGTTTAGCGAAATTGCCGTCAGAAAAACGAGGAATGCCAAAAGCACAAAATTTGTAAATAATCTGCACGTTTGGTTAAATTTCATAACATTTAATCTCCAAAAGTTTTTATCGGTGTTCGAGTTCAATCAGATGCACGATTATATCACCGTTTCCCGAAATAACCGTGCGTTTTTTCAAATCGTCCTTTTCAATTTCAGTATCTAATTTTTGTTTGCCGTTTTCCTCTATAAATTTACGTAAATTTTCTTCTTTTTTGCCATCGGCAACTTTTCCGTATTTGTTAAACGCTTCGCTTTTGGCATCTTCGAGAACATCCGTTTTGTCCTCCGTCCAGATAAGCCAGACTTTTTCGGTTGCCGCCGTTCCGCCGAAAGTATTCCATTCGGTTTGAACTGTTTTACTTTTTTCTGTCAAAGCGGATTCTTTTCCCGCAACCGGAATCGGATAGAGAATATTGAAATTTGTTTTTCCGCTGGAATCTTTGCCCTCGTTAAACAGATAAAAATATCCCGCATTTTCGTTTAGATAATTCAGACGAAATTTATAACCCGATTCAAAAATCTCGCGTCCCGAAGATTCAAACGGTTCTCCAAACGGACGACCTCCACGCATTTTCTGCACTTCAAGCCAATAACGCATTTCTCTGTTCTCATCTGTGATTGCTACGGAAGCCGAATCAGATGAATTTGTTTCTGTGGAAATATTTGAATTCGATTTTGTGGAAACAATTTTCGGTTCTTCCGCACTTTGCCAATTCAAAAATAAATAAACCAAAGCTGAACCAACTACAAGCAGTAATATAATCCCGACAAAAGGTAATATTTTTTTGGATTTAGGTGATCTGTCAAAATTTTGGGAATCGTCAATAGGCGGAACAAAATTATCGGTTTTAGTATCAGCGAAGTTACTTTGTTTGCTCCGGTCTGCTTCAAAATTTATATCTTCTGTCGGAGGCAAAATTACGGGTTCGGTTACGGGAATTTCACTTTTAAAATTAACTGAATCAATTTCACCGAGAGCGTTTTTTAAAGAACTACTAAAGTCCGTAATGGTCGGAAAACGATTTTGCGGATTATAAGAAAATGCACGAAGCAAGACAGTTTCGGCTTCCGTTGGCAAATCCGGGCGTAATGTTCGCGGCAGATTTTTCACGCCTTCCTGATGAAGTCCGATCATCTCAAGAATATTTCGTGTTTGAAAGGGCAATTCGCCGGTCAGCATTTCATATGCCACGACCGCGAGAGAAAATTGGTCGGAAGCACCCGTTAATTCCTGTTTGACGGTTAGCTGTTCGGGCGACGCATAAACAAGAGTTGCGGGAGCAAACCCTGTTTCGGTTTTGTATTCAACTAAGGATTCCACGACTTTGGCAATGCCGAAATCTATGACACGAACCCGCTCGCGTCCCGAATCATTTGTTTGAAGCATAATGTTTTCGGGCTTAATGTCGCGGTGTATAATTCCTTCCCGGTGTGCGAAG
>JBGTKR010000017.1:0-3187 GCA_041744535.1 Pyrinomonadaceae bacterium | reverse complement strand
TTGCCGTTCAGTACAACATTTTCGGCAACATATCTAAATGCTCAAACACGGCGGCTTCTGCGTTCCCGAAATATAAATGCACCGATCAACGGCATACGACCGGATCCAACTCAAGGCAATATTTTTCAATACGAATCAACCGGAAGATTCAGTCAAAATCAACTTATTTTGAATCTGCGAACACGGTTTAGCAAATATTCGATCTTCGGAAATTACTCATTAAATGATGCGAAAAGCGACACGGACGGAGCAGGAACATTTCCGATAAATCAATATGATTTAAGTGGCGAATACGGGCGTTCCACGCTTGATGCAGCCCACCGTTTTGTTGTTGGCGGAAACTACGACGCACCGCTCGGATTCCGCATCAGACCGTTTATAATTTTCCGCTCGGGTTCACCTTTCAATATCACAAACGGCATAGATTCCAATGGCGACACGCTTTTCACGGAGCGTCCGACATTTGCTCAATTATTTGACCGTTGTAATCAACTCGGTTTAACAAATTCATTTTGCGACGGTTCCGGTATTTCTGATTTGAATCAAACGATTCCAAGAAATTACGGCACATCGCCCGAATTTTTTATAGTTAATTTGAGAGCAAGTAAGGAATTCGGCTTCGGCACGAGAAGCGGCGGCGGTGATTCGGGCGGCGGAAGAGGACGCGGCGGACGCTTCGGCGGTCCATTTGGAAACAGCGGCGGAAATCGTGGCGGAGGTGATGACGAAGAACCTCGCTTTAAGGTAGAATTTACCGTTTCTGTCCGCAATCTTTTCAACCGCACAAATCTAAGCACTCCGATCGGTAATTTGAGGTCAACATTTTTCGGTCAATCTCTTTCAACGGCGGGAGGTTTCGGACGCAGCGGAAATTCAGCCGGCGGAAATCGCCGTATCGAGTTGGAAGTTCAATTTGAATTTTAACCAAAATAAAACCATTCAGAAAATCGTAATGCTTACAGTTTGCCGGCATTACGATTTTTTTTGAACATTTTTTTAAAACTACCGTATATATTCCAAATTTATTTGATTTAAACTGATAAGTAATTTAAGTTTTCAGTTAAGCCTTTTTTCAATTTATTTATATTTAAAGAAATCAAGAAGCGTTAGAAAGTCTTAATTTCAGACGCTTTTTTACGGGAGTATAGTAGATGCGATTTTTTGTCCTTAAAGTTTTTGCCTTTCTACTGGTCGGCAGTGGGACTGCTTTTGCACAGATTAATCCGACGCTTTATCGTCAACCAACCGTTAGCAAAACACAAATTGTTTTTGTTTATGCAGGAGATCTATGGAGTGTTTCGCGGAATGGCGGGAATGCCGTACGTTTGACAACCGGAGTCGGAATCGAGAGCAATCCGTTATTTTCACCTGATGGAAATTGGATAGCTTTTACCGGACAATACGACGGCAACACGGATGTTTTTGTAATTCCTGCAAACGGCGGTGTGCCGAAAAGAATTACCTATCATCCGAATTCCGATTCAGTTATTAGTTGGACGAATAACGGCAATTCGCTTGTTTTTCTTTCGACAAGAAATTCGGGAATGCCTTCGCCGAAAATGTTTATAATGCCTGTCAGCGGAGAAGGTTTGCCGCAGGAACTGCCTTTTCCGATGGCTGGCGGCGGAGCGGATTTTTCACCCGACGGTAAGCAATTGGCTTATATGCCGCTTGCTCCGGCTTTTAATCAATGGAAAATGTATCGCGGCGGACGCACGACAAAAATCTGGGTCGGAAATCTTAGCGATTCCAGCATTACGGAAATTCCGCGTCAGAATTCAAATGATTTTACGCCGATGTGGATGGGCGATAAAATTTATTTTCTGTCCGATAGAAACGGCAGAAATGCAACACTTTATTCTTACGATGTTCGTTCAAGACAGGTAAAAGAAGAAATTAACAATCGCGGACTGGATTTAAAAACCGCTTCGGCTTCAGATGATGCAGTTGTTTATGAGCAATTCGGTTCGATAAATATCTTTGACACGAAATCCGGTAAAACCGAGGTTGTAAATATAACTTTAACAGGCGATTTTCCCGAAATTCGTCCGCGTTATGAGAAGGTTGTCCGTAATGTTTCAAACGCAGCGATTTCGCCGAACGGTGCAAGAGCGGTTTTTGAAGCCCGCGGCGAGATCATTTCAGTCCCGGCGGAAAAAGGAAATGCACGAAATTTAACGAACACATCGGGCGTTGCGGAACGTGATCCGGCGTGGTCGCCGGATGGACGCTGGATCGCATATTTTAGCGATGAATCGGGTGAATACGCTTTGCATTTGCAGGATCAGACGGGAATGGGTGAAGTTAAAAAGATCAGCCTCGGCAATCCTTCTTCTTATTTTTATGCACCGCAGTTTTCGCCCGACAGTAAAAGGATTCTGTTTACCGACAAGCGTTTGAACATCTGGTATCTGGATATTCAAAACGGAAAACTTACAAAAGTTGATACAAATACTTTCGAGAATCCGTTTTCTGTTTTAGACCCGAACTGGTCGCCTGACGGCAAATGGATAACCTATACAAAGCAGCTCAAAAACCGTCTTGGTGCGGTTCACGTTTACTCGATTGATTCCGGCAAAACGACCAGAATCACGGACGGTTTGAGCGATGCACGATTTGCGGCGTTTGATAAGAGCGGAAAATATATTTATTTCACGGCAAGCACCGATGCCGGTCCGACAACGGGTTGGCTCGATATGTCGGGTTTTCCGTTTCAGGTTACACGCAGTGTTTACGCGATTGTTTTGGACGAAAAAGAACCTTCGCCGCTTTCGCCGGAAAGTGATGAAGAAAAGATAAAGGAAGAAAAAGAAGAGAAAAAAGCAAAGGAAGAAGCCAAAAAATCCGATAACAAGGAAACGCCGAAGCCGAAGGACATAAAAATTGATCTGGACGGAATTGACCAGCGAATCGTGTCGCTTCCGCTTGCCGCAAGGAGTTATCAGGGACTTGTTGCAGGAATGCCCGGAACATTTTTTCTGCTTGAAGCCGTTTCTGCGGAGGGAACTGAATCTGCTCCGAATTTTGGCGTAAGCGTTCATAAATTTGAATTAAAAGAACGCAAGGCGAAGAAGATTCTGGACAAAGTTACACAATTTGCAGTTTCGGCTTCGGGCGAGAAAATGCTTTTCGGTCAACCGCCGGGGCGTTTTACGATTGCTTCGACCGTTACCCCTTTGAAACCGGG
>JBGTKR010000016.1:0-2495 GCA_041744535.1 Pyrinomonadaceae bacterium | reverse complement strand
TCAGCGGGATTAATGCACAAAACAAAAAAACATTTTATGAAACAATAAAAGAATAAACCTCAAAAAAGTTGTCATAAAATAAAAAAGTGCGGTGTTTCCTGATTAGAAACAGGGAAATAAGGTTTTAATTTATTTTACAGGAATTTAAGGAGCAGAAAATATGTCTTGGCTAACATCTATATTAATAGCGGGAGCGGTTTTTATTACGGGAACTGAAATGCCCGTCAGCAATAATCAAAATAATATTACCGATAAAAAAAATAATATAAATCAAAATAAAACGGCGGATGAAACCGAGCGGTTCGAGCAAACTTATTCGTTTGATCCGAATGGAAGGATCGAGGTTTCAAATCTGAACGGTTCGATCACGGTCGAGGCTTGGGATAATCCGCAGATTTATCTTGAAACGGTAAAAATAGCCGACACGAAGGAACGTCTGTCTTATGTTGATATAGACATCGAAGCCGGACAAAGCAATTTTGTCGTGAAAACGGATTACGGATCGTGGAAGAACAAAAATCAGAACGACAGAAACAGAAATTATGGAAAATTAGAGGTAAATTTTCGCCTCAAAGTTCCGCGAACTGCTGTTTTGGATGAAATAGAATCGGTGAACGGCTCGGTTACGGTTTCAAATATGACGAACTATACGGAAGTTTCCGCCGTCAACGGGACGGTCAAAGCCAATAATTTACGCGGAACGGCGAAACTTTCCACCGTCAACGGAAGTGTCAATGCGGATTTTGACGAACTGAATAACGGTTCGATAATTTCACTCGGCACGGTCAACGGAAGCGTCAAATTGATAATTCCCACGACGGCAAATGCGACACTTCGAGCCGATACCGTCAACGGAAGCATCAATAATGAGTTCGGTCTGCCCGTCCGCAAAGGAAAATATGTCGGACGCGATCTATACGGCAGAATCGGCACGGGCGAAGTAAAAATAAAACTCAGCAGCGTCAACGGCGGGTTATCAATCAGCCGCAAAAATGACGGCGGCACACCGAATCCGGCGGTAAATCTTCTGCCGCAAAAAAGCTCCGATGATTTTGATAATTCTTTTGAAATGGAATTCGATAAAAATTTCAAAATTGATATGAGCCGGATTAACAACACGATTAAAAATGCAGTTCAAAATTCCGAAAAGGTTAAAATTTCAGAAAAGGAGTTGGCTGAAATAGAAAAAAAGACCAAAGCTGAATTAACCAAAATAAAGCCTGAACTTGAAAGAATAAATGCAGAAGCAATGCGAATTGCTGCGGAAAGCATTGATAGGAAAAAATTAAAAGAACAGATCGAAGCAGCTGCAAATATGACTGTTATGACGGATTCTCTACGCCTTTCAAGATCGCCCTATATTGTTGAAAAAAAGGGTTCTCTCGGAGTAGAAGGAATACCGAACATAAAAATTGAGGCGGAAAATTGTTCGGTCATTGTTCGCGGTTGGGACAAACCGCAGGTTGATTATTCGATCACCAGAGAAGTCCGGGATTCAAACGCGGAAGCACCGCGGATCAGCGTTACGAACAACAAATCAAAAAATAACGGAGCAAAAGCCAATTCGGATGTTTTTATAAAAGTCATAAACAACGATCAGTCCGACTCGAAATATCTGCGTTCCAGAAACAATTCGGTGCGTGTCGAGATATTTGTGCCGAAAAGATCGAATCTGAAAATCACGAGTCAGAAGGAGATTCGTCTGGAAGGCGTAAGCGGCGAACTCGATTTGAACGGCGGCGACGGAACGATAAATGTTCGGGATTCCAACGGAAAATTGAATGTTAAAAATATTGACGGAACGGTTCGCATCATCGGTTTTGACGGCGAATTGGCAGCGAATTCGGTGGATGGCGATGTTTATATGGAAGGAAATTTCAGCACGATCAAGTCTGAATCCGTTGACGGAAGCGTTTATTTGACTTTGCCCGATGATGCAAACGCGACCTTGACGACAAACGGAGCAGTTGATTTTGGAAATATGAAAGTCAAAAACATCGTCAGCAAGGAAAAACTTAAAACGATCAGCGTTGGCAACGGCGGTTTGAAATACAATTTTTTGTTTACCGACGGCAAATTATTTGTTCGCCCTTTGAGTTCTATGAAAAATAATTAAATTAACGTGAGTTCGAGATAAAAGTTATTGAATAATGAAGACGTAATTGATTTTCAATGAATCTTAGCGACCTTTGCGATAACCTTTGCGTTCTTTGCGGTTAATTTCTGCTTTTTTTTTACCGCAAAGGTCGCCAAGATGAAGACGCAAAGAAACACGAAAGGTAAGAACAACAATATTGTAGAAGTCTTTTCTTATCTCGAACTGACATTAAATTAAATACGGAGTTTCAAAAAAGTTTATATTTTTTACTTTTTACTTGGTGCATAAGTATTTTTTGGAACTCTTTTTCTAAATCTTCGTTAATTTATAAAACAGATGCGGTTTATTCTCTGTTTCCAATCTTAATTTATAAATTCACTTAAACAAATCATACCAA
>JBGTKR010000015.1:0-15865 GCA_041744535.1 Pyrinomonadaceae bacterium | reverse complement strand
TGCGTATTTTAGTTCGTCAAAACTGTCTTCATTAAAACCGATAGAAAATGTTTTGACGGGCTTTTCCAAAATTTCCGACATCAAACCGACAACCGCCGAAGAATCCACGCCGCCCGACAAAAATGCTCCGAGCGGAACTTCCGAAACCAAGCGAACTTTGACCGCATCTTTTATTTTTTCGCGTAATTCGGTCGCGTATTCTTCTTCCGATTTTACTTCCGTTATTTCTTCATATTTAAAATCCCAAAACTGTTCGGTTTTAATTTCGCCGTCTTTAAAAATCAAAAAATGTCCGGGCTGCAATTTCTGAACGCCTTTGAAAATGCAAAACTCTTCCGGCACATAACCAAAAGTCAGATAAGCATCGAGTGCCGGATAATCAATTTCTTTTTCGATCCCGCCGTGAGTTAAAAGTGATTTTAATTCCGAACCGAAAACAAAATTTCCATTCGGCAGAAGCGTATAAAACAAAGGCTTTTTACCGACTCGATCTCGTGCGATAAAAAGACTTTCATCATTTTTGTCCCAGATCGCAAACGCGAACATTCCACGTAATTTGTTGACGCAATCCGCTCCGAATTCGTCGAAGGCGTGAATGATAGTTTCGGTGTCGGAATTGGTTTTGAATTTGTAGCCAAGTGATTCTAATTCTTTTTTCAGTTCACGATAATTATAAATTTCGCCGTTAAAAACGATGAATTTCGACTTGTCTTGTGAAAATATCGGCTGCTGTCCGCCGCTCAAGTCAATGATCGAAAGCCGACGCATTCCGAGTGCGGCACGACCTTCGACATTTGTGCCTTGCTCGTCAGGACCGCGATGAGTGATGACTTTGCACATTTTATCAAGCAAAATCTCCCGACTCTGACGCGGGGCGTTATTTTCTTTAGTTATAAATCCGGCTATTCCGCACATAAACAGTTATCAGTTATCAGTTATCAGTTATCAGTTGTTTCTTTCGCAGCATTGTAAATAGTTTGCCTAAGGCGTTTTTTATCAATTCCTTTTCGTCGTCGTTGATCAAATCGAACCGATTTGCGAGAAAAAAGTAAATCGGAGCGAAAACCGCAAGACACATTCCTAAATATATACTGCCGCCGAGGAATCCGACAAATTTTTCGATGCCGAACGGAGTTAAGAGATTTTTGCTGAAATCTATACAAACCGCAAGCAGAGCGTCGTTGGTGAACCAATAAAAAACCAATAAAAACACTCCCGCAATAAATGCGGCAAGTGCGGTTTTGGCGATGTTTTTGAGTAAATAAATCTGGGAAAACTTTAAGCCGAGCAGGTTTTTTATCTTTATAAAAGTAACGAGTCTTTCAAAAGCGATGCTGACGACGACGATGGAGATCATTCCCGTTAAATTTAAATAATTTATCCCGAACCAGAGTGCGGCGATGATGCCGATGAGCAGAAAGATTCTGAATTTCAACAGGAATCTGCCGACCTCTTCATAAGCCCTTGCTATCGGGTCGAGCATCAAAATATAGATCGGCATAATAAACAGATTTACACGAAAGATCGGGATGCTGGCGGCGTAATCTTCGGTAAAAAGCGTTACGATAAACGTGGCGGAAACGATCATTAAAAAAACAAAAATCGGCAAAAATGCCAGAGCAATTTTGTTCATCGCACTGATCGTCGTGTCAATTATAGCCTGTGTTCTGCCCTGACTTTGAAATTCGCTCATTTTCGGGATCATTACCGAACTGACCGATTCATACATCATCGAGATCAACGGAAATTCAAAGCATCCGTAAGCGTAGATCGCAAAACCGACTTCGCCGAAACGATAGCCGACAAAGTAATTATGAATGTCGGTCTGCATAATCCACAAAATCCCAGCAAAGCCGAAAGGCAAAGCATAAACCGCTTGTTTTTTGAAAAACGGAACATCAAAATCCGTCCAGAATTTCGGGAAACGCGAGTTGAGATAAACGAGCAGAACGATTACCTGCAAAAACGCCTGAATCATTGCCGCGTAAAGAATCGCATCAACCGATACGAAGATCACGACGGCAGCCGTCATTAAAACAGTTTTTGTAAATTGTGAAAGAACGATAAATGCCATTGCGACCTTCGGTTCTTGATTGGCGACGGCGACGATTTCCAAAAATATTCCAAAAATCCAAAGCCAGATAACGATTCCGGCAAGCGGTGCAAGCCTTACCAGTTCTTTACTGTCAAAAATCCAGCCGAGAATTTCGGGGTAAAAGAAAAGTATCGCAAAGGCGATTCCGCCCGTTACGAAGTTAAAAATCAAAATGTTCAGGATCGTCCGTGAACGGTTTTCTCTGGAACGTGAAAGAAAATAATAGACGCTTAAACTAAATCCCATCGGCAAAATTCCGACGGCGTTGACGATTATCTGGAAAATAAAACGGTATTCACCGACCTCTTTCTGCGATAAAAATCTTGTAACCAAAATCGGCAGTAAAAATGCGAAGAAATAACCGACGAACTTGGCAAAAAGCAGCCACGCACTCTGCGATTTTAAAGATGGAATTGTTTTTGCTTCTTCGCTCATTTCGGTTTTAGCGGGAATTTTTGCAAGTGCGGTTTTTATTTTACGCTGCTTTCGGATCGTCTTTGCGTTTGATCGCCTGATTGGAAGTGATAAATGAAAATTCGGACGGACGCATTTTTTTGAATAATTTTAACGCCAGTATGGGTGAAATTTTCAGCAGCCAAGTTAAAAAAGTCAGTTTCGGTTTGCGGTAATATTTGTTTGCCGTGCGGATATGTTCGATTGATTCGGCATAATTTCCTTCTTTCAAATGATATTTTCCCTTCTCCAGTTCGACCTCCGCTTCGCTGAATTTCAACTGATTTTCCCAGACTTTTTGTTCTTCGTCCGTAAAATCATATTTGTTTTTGATCAAATTCAGGATCGCAATATTTCTTTCCGCCCGCTGAATATTCGAGCCTGATAAACTCGTTGAACTGATGCGGTATTTTAATAAAACTTCGCGTTGATAACCGATCTTCGCACCGTTTTTTGCCAACCGAAACCAAAGATCAAAATCCTGAGCCCGTTTTGATTCGGTGTCGAAAAGATCAACTTCAAACAACTTTTGTTTTCTCACGACAGTTCCCGAAGTAATCACGTTACAACTTGCGTTCAAAAGACTTATCGGATTTACTTCGCCGTTTGAAGGCGTAGTTTCCATATAAGTTTTGCCCCGCAGAAAATTGTCGCCGATAAGTTCGGCATCGGCATAAACCATCTCTAGTTTATTTGCTTCGAGAAATTTCACCTGCGATTCCAGATAATCGGGAAGCCAAATATCGTCGCCGTCCAAAAATGCGATCAATTCGCCGCGTGAAAGACAAATCGCATTGTTTCTCGCCTCCGAAACTCCCGTCGCTTCCTGTCTGCCGTAAATTATTCGGTCGTAATAATTTTCAAGGATTTTTTCCAGTTCTGCCGTGTCCTTCGAGCCGTCGTTGATGATGATTATTTCGTAATCAGTAAATGTCTGAGCCAGAACGGAATCCAAAGTATCGGCGATAAAAGCGGAAACATTAAAGGCGGGAATGACGACACTAACCTTCGGCGAATCTGCCGAAACATTTTCCCCTATGCGTTTCTCCTTTAATCTTTCCAGCAATTTTATGCCGTCCGATATTCTCTCATCCATACATTATTTTGAATCTTGAATTTTGAATTTTGAATTCTCCGACTGAGTTTGGTCTATAAATGAAACTTCTTCGGGTCTGAATGTTTTAAATAATCTTGCCGCAAGCGTCGGGGAAAATCTTAAAAGCCAATTTAAAAAACGAAGTTTCGGAGTTTGATAAAATTTGTTGGCTTCCGTGATATGGTCGAGGGCTTTATCGTAATTTTCTTTGATGATATGAACCTTTCCCTTTTCCAGTTCCAGTTCGGCAAGGCTGAATTCCATCTGATGCTTCCATACCTTTTTCTCTTTTATAGTCAAACGGTATTTGTTTTTGATAAGATTCAAAACCCTGACGTTTCGCTCACCGCGTTGAACATTACCGCCGGATAAACCGCTTGCACCGACGCGGTATTTCATCAAAACCTTTTTTTGATAACCGATCTTCGCTCCGTTTTTTGCAAGGCGAAACCAAAGGTCAAAGTCTTCAATTCCATTTGCACTCGTGTCGAACAAATTGTTTTTTTCCAAAATCTCCCGACGCAAAACCGTTCCCGAAGTCAAAACGCTGCAAGCGGCATTGAGCAAACTTACCGGATTTACCTCGCCGTTTGAAGGAGTCGTTTCCATATAAGTATTTCCCTGCAAAAAATTATCGCCGATAAGTTCCGCATTCGCATAAACCATATCGAGTTTATTGGCTTCGAGAAATTTTATTTGCGATTCCAGATAATCGGGAAGCCATACATCGTCGCCGTCTAAAAACGCGATCAATTCGCCGCGTGAAAGACAAATTCCGGTGTTTCTCGCCTGCGAAACGCCGTGATTTTTCTGGGTTGCGTAAACTATGTTTGGAAAATAATTTTCAAGAATTTGCTCGAGTTCTTCCGTGTCGGGTGAGCCGTCGTTGACGACGATTGCTTCAAAGTTTTTGCAGGTTTGAGCCAGCACGGAATCAAGCGTTTCGGCAATGGAAACGGAAACATTAAAGGCGGGAATAATTACGCTTACCTTTACATCTTCATTCACCAAGACATTTTTGCCGATACTTTTATCGCCGAGTCTTTGAAGGACTTCGGAGCAGTTTTGTAATGTTTCCTCCATAAATTTTATCCCGGAGATTGATCGAATGCGTTGATTTTGTTATCGCTCTGTTCACGATTAGTATCCCAAGCCGCGTAATTTTCGCCGCTCAGGAACTTGTAAAAAGCAATGACCGAAGCAAAATTCGTCAAAACAAAATAAAGTGGAATCGCAAATCCGCTTAAACGGAATCCGGCTTTTTCCAGAATCCAAGCGATAAAAGCCATCGCGTAGAAAATGATTTGAATTGCTAAAATAACCGCATAAAACAAGCTCGAAAACGCGAGAATTGCCGAAGTTAAAAAAATTAAAAACAAAAAGACCGGAACGGAATAGCGGAAAAGTTTGTGCGAGATAAGTTCAACGGCGTAAAAGCCGCTTTTGAAAGGATTCATCATCGAACGGTTTCGCCAGAGGTCTGTAAATGTCTGCGAGATTACGCGGACACGCATTTTTATTTCCTTTTTGCTCTGCTGATTTGTTTCTTCATAACAGACGGCATTCGGTTCATAAACCGAGCGTAAACCCTGCCCGTAAAGAATCGTGCAGATCAAAAAATCCGAACACGCTTCCGAATACATTGGTTGATACGCGGATTTTCTAACCGCGTAAAGACAACCCGAAGCACCGATCAAAGAACACGCCCGGCTTTCGCTTTCTTTGATAAATGTTTCGTAACTCCAGTAACTTTTCGCTCCCCTGCCGACATCGGAATCGGTTTTATCAACGTAAACTAATTTACCCGCCGCACAGCCGATATTTTCGTCGGCAAAATTCGGCAAAATCTCACGCAAAACATTCGGCTGATAATCGGTTGTCGCATCTGAAAAAAGTATGATCTCGCCGGAAGCTATTTCGACGGCTTTATTTTGCGTGTAGGTTTTTCCCTTTCTGCCCGCTTGATGAAAAAGTTTTACGCCGTGTTTTTCAAATTCCCCGACGATCTTATCCGTTTTGTCATCCGAACCGTCGGAGGCGACGAGAATTTCGAGTTTTTCCTTCGGATATTCGATTTTTAAAGTGTTTTCCAGTTTGCCGCGAATGGCTTTTTCTTCATTGTAAGCGGTTATCAAAACCGTAACTCTCGGCTCGAAACTATTTTTCAAAACTTTTTTCGGGAATGCAATGCTCACCAAATAAACCAATAACGGATAACCGATATACGTATAAAAAAGTGCCGCGAAAGCCAGCCAGAAAATAATTTGTAAGATCAATACGAAAGTCATTTTAGAATAAATTAAAAGTTAAAAGTTACAAATTAAAAAGTTAAACCGTGAATTATTTTTTTAACTGTCGGGTATTGAAAACTTTTGGTCTCTTCTTTGCGGGCTTTTTTCTACTGTAAGTATATTTCCCGCAAAGTCGCAAAGGGGCAAAGAAGAAAAAGCAGGAAGCCGATTTAACCTATCTCCGCTTGGGTGTTAAATTGTTCCGTCTAATTTAATTTTGACTTTGAATAAGCCCGACATCGAATATAACATTTTTCCATTGTCCATTGTCCGCTTTCCATTGTCCGTTATCACTTACGCCGATTTTATCCGCCAATTTAAAAGGTTTTCCTTCAAAGAATCTGCCTTGACATCATCTTCATTTAATCCTTTTTCAATCGTGTAAATTCTTCTGAATGCAACCGCATAAGCGATCAGATAATAAGCAAACCAATTATACGCGACGGAAGCGAAGAAAGCCGAAACCATATAACCGATAATGCTTGCCTGCAAACCGATTGCCAGATAATAAAACCATTTTGTTTCGCTTTTTAAGAGAAGTGTTCGCTCGATTGCTCCGAGTTTTCTGAAAGGACTTATCAAAAACACAAGGTAAGCCGCTAATCCGAGTATTCCGAGTTCCGATGAAACCTGTGTAAAAGCATTGTGCGACACGAGATTATGCTGTCCGACAATCGGAAAGTTTCCGATTCCGATACCCCAAGGGTTTCGTAAAGTAACGATGATCGAACGCTTCAAAAGGTCTGTCCGCTGATTTGAAGAACCGACCGCATCGAGGCTCGAATCGAAGATGGAAAAAATTCTCTGCCCGTATTCGCCCGGTGCGAGAATTATAAATACAACCGCTAAAACAGCCGAAATTGCAAATATTTTTACCCTGTTCTCCTTTCCGAGTTTCCAGATCAAAACTCCCGCAACCGCCAGCAAAGCCAGAAAACCGCCGCGTGAATATGTAACGACATTTGCCGCGACAAAAAGCCCCGCCGTAATAAAATACAGATATTTCATCAACTTGTTTTTTGCCGCCAATCCAAGACAAAAAGCAATCGGTGTCATCATCACAAGATGAATTGCCAGTTCATTCGGATTGCCGAACATTCCGCCGACATCCACCGCCACCCGATAGCCCTCGACGCTTATTTCTCCCCGCAGATACATTCCCAAAGCCATATAACTCAGGACGAATCCCATTGAAAGCGACAGCCAGATAATTCCCATTAAACGCCTGCGGGTTCGCAGAACATTGACCATCACGATAAACATCAGCACGGCTTTGCTGAACGAATCGTTAAATGTTTCCCAAGCTAATGCCGGACTTTTCGCCAGCGGCATCATTAGAAGTGAAATCGCCGTTATCAGCAAAATACACTTGACTTCGGTTGAAAGCGTCGTCAGATTTCCTTCGGCGGCGAGCTGCGTCGGCAGATAAATAAGCAGCGTTGCCGCCGCAAAATAAAACGCCGTGGCGGATAAAAATCCCAAACCGGAGATCAACTCATACGGTCGAAAAAAAACCAGGATCGAGAAACAATAAAGTCCGAGATAAGTTAAAGTATGCCCGTTGCGGACAACCCAATTTTCATTTTTTAATATTTCAAAATCTTTTTCGGCTTGTCTTTTCTGCTTTCCCGATTTTAATTTTTCGGCGAGATTTTCCAATTCGGGAAATTTTCCGATTTCATCCAACGAACTTTCGTCATCTGCTTTTTCGACGGATTTTTTCGGCTTTAAAACAGGTTTCACCGCATCGGTATTTTTTCCGGGTTTGACTTCGGATTGATGCGAAGATATTTTTTGCTGTTGTTTTTTGCTGAAATTTACAAGATTATCCGTGTCCTCAACTGAAGATTTTTTTTTCAGATATGCCGTGTTCTTTGAAGATGAAAGTGTTTTTGAGCCGTGATTGTTTTCTCCACCATTCTTTTTTGATGAACCCAGAGAATTATAGTCGCCGTTTTGATTTTTATTGATGGGCATTGAACATTTTTTTTGCGTCATCCCTACCGCGGAGTTAAATTTCACGCAAAGCGGATAATAGATTTAACCTGTAATTAAAGGCAGTAATTTTTCTATTACCGATCTTAACCCTTTGTGAAGGTTTAATTCTACTTTTTGTTGTATCAAAATTAAATTAAATGTGGAATTTTACGGCGGGTATTTATTTTTGGAAGATGAATTTAACAATCAAATCAATCTAAATTTAAGCGGTAACTTCTTCTTCAATCGTGATTAACTCACGCACTTCAATTTTCAGGACTTTTTCAAATTGTCTGGCTTCATTTACGCCGCCGAATGAAAGACTTTGTAAATTCGATTCGATCCGTTTGCGGTAATCTGAAACCAAGGAGTCGGAAACTCCGAGTTTGTCGGCGACATCGAGCTGCGTTCCGCCGTCGGAGATAAGATAGCAATGCCACAGAATATTTATCATCCGGTTATATTGCTTGGCTTTTCCGCGAACCGATTTCTTTAAACTTTTCAGAAAATTTTCGACGAATCCGCGGGCTTCGATCTCCGCTTCCTTTCTGAAATACATCTCTTCCGGGTCTTCGCGGACATCCATCGGATCGAGATCGTATGTGTCGTCGTCCCTTTTCCCGTTGCCGCTGATCGGCACGAGATATATATCCATAATCGGCAGACGCGACATTACCAATTTTCGCAAACTGCGGACATTGACGGGCGTATCAACCGCTTTGAAAACGCGGACGATAAGTTTTTCCAGCTCGACATTGCTGATAACGATCTGAGCATCGCCCGTGCATCCGACCATTCGCGTATCGCGGCTGTAAAATGAAACATTTTCGATGCGTTGATCCATTTCCTGCTGACTGCGTGTGGTTTTTCTGTCCTTCCAGTTGGCTAAACCGTAAACTCTGTCGGCAAGCCGGCGGTGAATTCCCGGATTATGCAGGTCGTCAAATCTTTTAAAGGTTTCACTGGTTTGAATCAAGGTCGAGATTCTTCGTGCCAAACGGTAGGATTCGGGATGACGTTTGCGAAGCTGTGCGGTCAAAAGATTGGTTAATTCGATCTGGCTGATTTCGGCTTCAATTTCGGAATCCGACATTTCCGTATCCAGATAATGCTGAAATCTTTCCTTGGTCAAAAGTGCGACGAAAAGTTCCTGCGTCATATCCGTATAGACGTTATATTTACCTTCTTCGACAAGAAATCCCGCTCTTTTCGAGGCTCTCACCAAAGGGTGAGAAGAAACGATCCGGTGCAGTTCCGCCCAAATCTGATTTACGTCCGAACTATTGAGGCTTTTATTCCAATTGCCGATGCTGATGCTTTTACCGTTCCGCAATTTTTTAGTCGGACGTGCCTTTTGCTTTATTAAACTCATAAAATATTTTCCGATTTTTTGATTTTTTTTTCGTGTGAATCTAACCGCAGGCTGCTCGCCGGTTCATATCTGTAATCTCTCTCCCGATAAGAGATTTCATTTACAAAAAATTCTGTTTATCAACATCCTTAGGTTGAAAGGCTTGAGAAAGAAAATGTATTAAAAGACTTTTGTAAATTAACTGCCGAGCATTGCAATTAACTTGAAGGACTGTCGGATGAAACTTTTGCTCCACCCGCTATATTTGATATTACCAATTATTTCAGATTTGAGCAACTTTTTTTTACATTTTTTAATAATGTTTAACAAACTGCTTAAATGCTTTGTTTATTAGCTTTAGACCATAAGTATTTTAAATTGGTAAAAAATATTATTGATTAATAATATTTTATTTTGGAAGCAGACGGTCATTATCGGTTTATTTTCTTAGTATAAAAAATCACGCTTCCGTAAATTCTTTTGCCTCGAATCAGCGGAAGCAGAAAAATAATTTCGATTCTATGTTTTTAACTAAAATGATTAAATTCTGTAAAAGTTTGAATTGTCCTTCCTCGCAGGAACTTCTGGCATACCAGTCGGGTAATGTTTCGAGGACTTTATCTGAGGAAATTAACCGGCACACCGAATTGTGCGAATTTTGCGAAGCGGAAATCGAGTTCTATAAACACTACCCGCAAAGCGAAGACAAAGTTAAAACCGAAAAAATCCCCAACCCTTTATATGAATTGGCTGAGGCACTGTTAAACAATAAACATAAAGATGGTTTATTTCTCGGTAAATTGTTAGGAGAAAAAGATGGATTAATATTAAAAGAGGCATAAGTATTTATCTTTACAACCTATTTTTCATCAACAATTTTGCAGTAGATTTATTTTTTTAATTTACAGCAAATAGTTTCAATCCTATTTCCATTAAAAACTTAATTAGAAGGAAATTTATCAAATTCGATTTTTACCAAATTATTTAATGATTTGTATTCACTCGAAGCCGGATTTTGCTTAATTATTTCTTGAGCAATTTTTTCTGCTGATTGAAAGTGTTCTTTAGCTTCTTTAAGTTTTCTTTGTTTTAATAGAGCTTTTCCGAGGTGGAATTCGTTTACGCCGTATTCAAATTTTGCCTCAATGTTTGCCGGATCAGCCGTCATATTTGAAAAGAAAAACTTTTCGGCTCGCCGCAGGTATTCTTCGGCTTTTGATTCCTGACCGATTTCTATCAAAAACGTACTCAACATCATTAATTGGTCGGCAAGATTTCGTTGGTCGAAAGTTGTTGCTCTATTGTCCTTTAAAATTTCTTCGCGGAGATGCAGAGCTTTTTGATGATGATCTAAAATATCCGTTTTCCAATTTTTATCGCGTTTATCCAAGTCAATGTTTCTTAAATGCGAAGACATTCTCAGATGAACTTGTGCCAAATCCCGTTTTGCCTGAATACTTGAGGGGTTTTCATTCAAAATTTCCTTTCGTAAATTGAGAGATTTTTCGGTGAATTTCAGCGTATCCATACCTATTTTCAGAAGCGTTTGAGAATTATTGAGTTCATAACGATAGGCATCACCATAAAACAAGTAAGCATCGGCGAGTTGAGTTTTGAAATACAAACTTTCGGGATAAGTTTTAAAAAATTGCTCACGTATTTCAACCGACTTGCGTAGATTGGCGACGCAGGGTTTTACCTCCGCCAAACGGACGCATTGCAGAAATCCGAGATGCTCGTATGCCTGCCCCAGAAAATCTCTTATTTTTTCATCTTGCGGATTTTGACGGTAAAGATGCTCGAACAAATGAACTGATTTTTTATAACTTTTTTCTGCATCTTCGGTTTATCCCGATGTTCGGCTGATGCAGAGGTAGAAATAAAACCACCGGGACGAGCGGTGATATTCTTTTGAGAATTATATCTTTTGACCCGCAGAAGAAAACAATAAAGGCATATTTTAAAGCCTCAAACGGCTTGACCGGAGAAGGCAGATTAGGCGGAATTTATAATGTTCGCACTAAAGCCATAACTTTTTTCGGCACTACAAACAACGGATTGAGCGTGCTGGTTTCCGGCACACATTACGACAAAACAATCAATGCAAATTATACCATCGGCAATAAAAAAGTCGGAATACAAAAAGGAACACTCAGCGTATCTCAGTATTAAAACACAATAACAAATAGGAGTTAAAGTTGTGTTAAAAAAACAATTAATTTATACGGCTGCAATAATTGCTTTTGTATTTTGTAATGCAGTTACTTTTAACGCACAGGCTCAGGCAATTTCGGTTGGAGTTGTCAACAGCAAGGCGGTTTCTCTGCCGCAGCCTGTCAATCCGGGCAATTTATCCGGCACGGTCAATGTAAAGGTCGAAATTGACGCACAAGGAAACGTCGTTTCAGCACAAGCCGTTTCGGGAAATCAGGCACTCCGAAGTGCGGCGGAAGATGCCGCCCGCCGTGCAAAATTCAAACCGACAATTTTAAGCGGTAAATCCGTTCCTGTTTCGGGAGTTGTCGTTTTTAATTTTTCGGGAAACGGAAGAACCGTTTCCGCTCCGACGCAAACAAATTCTACGAAAGTTCCGTCGGTAACAAAAGAAAAATTGATCGGCGGTTTAAAAATGCTTCGGGAAAAACCTGCAAATGAAGAAGACCGTTTGGAAAAAGAAAAATTTACTAAAGTCCTGCCCAAATATATCGAAACCTACGGAGTTGATTTTCGCTTAACGCCCGAAATTGAAAAAGAACTGCGTTCAGCAGGAGCAAGCAATCTGATTATCGAAGCGGTTCGCAACACCTACCGCGGCGATAGTTTCGACTCATCCGTTGATAATAGTCCAAAAACTTCAACATCAAATTCATATAATACGGGTATGGAAACCGGAAAATACAGTTGCGGAGTTTATCTGAGTTTTTTTACTCTGACTCAGTATATTACGCTGAACGGCGACGGAACTTATATCGTGTTGAAAACTGACGGTAAGACAAAAACCGGGAATGGTAAATACAGCTATGATTCCGATTCTTCGCAAATTAAATTCAGCGGTTATCTGTCCGATTGGGTTGGACGACCAAAAAAGGATACGCAATTTTATCTGACACAAAAAGCCGATCTCGATAAGAGCGAATACGACCAAAACCGGAGAAGTCATACTTGCACTCTTTCACGAAAATGAACATCGGTCAAAGAACTTAGATTCAAGTATTAAGTGCAGCTTTTAATAATGAAATTTTTACTTTTCTAGTGCATCTTTCATTCTTTTAACTCCTTCGCGTATATTGTCTTCGCTCGCACAAAATGAGATTCGCAAAAAGCCTTTCGCTTCGTTGCCGAATCCCGAACCGTTGACGGTGATTACACGATTCGCCAAAAACTTATTGACGATCTCCATTTCCTCGCCGATTTCGGAAATATCAACCATCGAATAAAAAGCACCTTCGGGCGAAACGGCTTTTAAACCTAATTCTTCATCAATCAATTTTACGAGCAAATCGCGGCGGCGTTTGTAAATTTCTCTGGCTTCGGCTTCGGCTTTTTTTCCCGCTTCCGTCCAATAAGCAAGCGAGGCTTTTTGCGTAATCGTCGAAGCACAAACCGTATTGTAACCGTGAACGACGAGTGCTTTTTTGATAACTTCGGGAACGCCCAAAAGCCATCCCATCCGCCAACCCGTCATTGCCATATTTTTCGACAAACCGCCGATAACCAGAGTATTTTCATAATATTCCGAAATCGAAGCCGGACGTTCATCCGTAAAATAAAGTTCGCGGTAAATCTCATCGGAAACGGCATAAATTCCCGTTTCGTCCAAAATCTTTGCAATCGCTTTTAAATCTTCTCTTGAAAGCGTTCGTCCCGTCGGGTTGGAAGGACTTAAAATGATCGCCGCCCGCGTCCTTTCGGTAATTTTCTTCTTAAATTCGTCCGCATCAAAACCAAAACCTTTCTCCTTCGGCAGACGATACAAAACCGTCTTCGCACCGGCGAGATTATTGATCGCCGGATACGCCGGAAACGCCGGATTCGGCACAAGCAGCTCGTCGCCCGCTTCACACAAAGTCATCAAAGCACAAAATAATGCCTCGTTCGAGCCGACCGTAACAATGCAATTATCTTTTGAAAGCCCAAGATGTTCATATTCACCGATGATTTTCTCCCGCAAATCCGGTAAACCCGCGTGCGAAGTATAACCGTTGCTTTCCTCCTCGATTACACGAATTGCTTCCCGCCGAATACACTCAGGAGTCGGCAGATCGGGCTGTCCAAGTCCAAAATTTATACTTCCCGGCAAAGCACTGTCAAAAATCTGTCGTATATTCGATTTCTGCATCCCTTGCAGACGCTCCGGCACACGAAATTCTCTATTTTGTTTTGTTGCTTCCGTCATAAAATTTTGTTCCAAACAAGATAAACAGGACTTACAGAATAGCTTATTTTATTAAACCTGCACGGTAATTAAACTTCAACTTTCTATTTTTCGCAGTTTTAGATGGCTTCATCTCAACCTTTTTGTTATCGAGATTTTCAGTTGTCGGAAGTTTAACAAGAAATTGAGTTCTCATTTGATTAACGATCTGGTTGGCAATTTCCGGTAGGTCTTCAATTTTTTCCGGGAATACAGCAACTCCGCCGCTTTCTTTTGCGACTCGTTCAATAAATTCGATTGCCTTTTTTCTCGGACTTTTTCTTGAAAAATTACCTTCATTATCTAATTCATTAACTAAGCCAATAAAGAAAACCTGCACATTACTTTCAATCAATAATTTTGACAATTGCTTCGCCGTATTTTTGCTGTTGCGGTCTTCGCCATCTGATATGACAACAACTGTGCGGCGATAATTATCACTCACGCCTTTTTGGTCGGCAACGATCTTTACACTATCGTAAACTGCATCAATTAAAGCAGTTTGTCCGCCTTCGATTTGGAACAAATCCAGTTTTGAAAATAAATACTTTTCATCGGAACTGAATTTATCGGTTATTTGTATTTTGTCAAAACTGACAAAACGCATCAAAGCCGTCAAGTCTTCAGGTTTGTTCTGTCCGATTATTTTTTTGACGGAATTCCTTATATCATTCCAAAGAAATCTCATACTGCCCGAATTATCTGCGGAAATCATATAAAGTAAGGGTAGTTTATCTGTTTCGAGCGTGAAATTCGTCTGCTCTTGTCCATCTATGAAAACCGAAATATCTTCTTTGCCGAGATTATTGATAAAATTGTTATTTTTATCTGTTACTATCAGATTTATAATTGATTTCACCGCATTCGTGTTGTTTTGATCCTCTTTTATATCTTGAGCTAAACATATAAATCCGCTAAAAACAGTCAGCAAAATTAAAATGCTCAAATCTTTGAATATGAGTTTTTGTAAATTTTTCATTGTATCAATTTCCTCATAAATTAAATTTACCGCAAATAATCTTCCAACTGCGTCGAAGCATCTGTTTTTTCATCACGGTATTTTACAATGATCGGTGCATAAATTGATAAACCGTTTTCCTTGCCGAAACCGCTTGTAATAGCCCGCGAACCTTGCACGACGACTGCATTTGCGGGAATTTCCAAAGGATTTTCGCCGTCGCTTTTTATTATTTCGCCATTGACCAAATCAAAAACCGGAGTCGAACGAGTCAGAATCACGCCCGAAGCCAGAACCGCTTTTTCTCTGACAATCGTTCCTTCATAAACGCCTGTGTTTCCGCCGACCAGAACATCATCTTCAATCACAACCGGCATTGCACCAATCGGTTCGAGAACTCCACCGATTTGTGCGGCGGCGGAAAGATGAACATTTTTGCCGATCTGAGCACAACTTCCAACAAGTGCGTGCGAATCAATCATCGTGCCTTCGTCAACATACGCCCCGACATTAACATACATCGGCGGCATACAAACCACGCCCGGTGCGATATATGAACCGTCACGAATCGTCGAACCGCCCGGCACGATGCGAACCTTGTTTTCCAGATTCATCGGACGCAGCGGATATGTGTCTTTATCAAAAAACTGAAAAGTTTCCGATTCCTTAGACATTTCAACCATTTCGCCCATCTTAAACCCAAGCAAAATTCCCTGCTTCACCCATTTATTTGTGTGCCAGTTTCCATCCGAATTCTTTTCCGCCGCCCGGATCGCACCGTTTCGCAAAGCCTCTTTGAATTGTTCAAAAACCTTACGGTCATCGGCTGTAAATTCTGATTTTTCTGCTAATTGTCTGATTTCTTCCTGTAAATTCATTGTTTATTATTTGTTGTGATAGATGTGTTTTAACATTTTATTTTGCTCATAAGCAGGTTGGTAAAAGTTTTAAAGTTTAATGGTTTGAGAAAGAACACCAACAAAATAATTGATAATTGAAAGTTGATAATGGATAATTACGGTATGTTTATCAATACCTTCGCCAATTTTAAATTTAGCCTAAAAATGGCAAATTCGCGTCTGTATATTGTTTAGACTTTGGACGAAAAATACCCGCTAAGTTGTTGTATCTTCGTTAAAAACTCGTCGTTGACGGACTTTTTTATACTTTTGTGCAAAAAACAAAATTTCACAAAAGTATAAAAAAGGGTAGATAATTTCAACGAGTTTT